>JAEWOZ010000084.1 GCA_023399505.1 Fusobacteriota bacterium
GTTAATGAAAGAGAAGAAGATGAGTGGACACCGCTAATGATAGCATCTCAGGATGGTCATACTGAGACAGTAAAATTATTATTAGAAAAAGGAGCTGGTGTTAATGATAAGAATAATAACGGCTTGACAGCATTGATGATAGCATCTCAGGAGGGTCATACTGAAACAGTAAAGTTATTGATAGATATGGGTGCTAGTGCTAATGAAAGAGAAGAAGATAAAGAATGGACATCATTAATGGTAGCATCTCAGAAAGGTCATACTGAGACAGTAAAGTTATTAATAGATATGGGTGCCAATGTTAATGATAAAAACAATGATAGTTGGACAGCATTGATGATAGCATCTCAGAAAGGTCATACTGAAACTTTAAAATTGCTAATAGATGAAGAGGCTAATGTTAATGAAAGAGAAGAGGATGAGTGGACAGCATTAATGATAGCATCTTATAATGGTCACATTGAAACAGTAAAATTGCTAGTAGATAGAGGTGCTATTATAGACGAAAGAGTAGGTTATACGTGGTTAAGTAACGGTAAATCAGCTTTGACATTAGCACATGAGAAAAACTATAAAGAAATTATTGAATTATTATTGTCAAAAGGAGCCGATACAAGAGGAATTAAGGATATTATTTTGGAAGATATATTAATTAATAATATAAAAAACAACAAAATAAGTAACTGTTTAATAATGATAAAAAAATATGGTAACAAAATAAACTACAAATATAAGGATGAAAAAAATAATAATTTTCTACACTACGCTGCAAGTACTAGTAATATCCTATTGTTCGAAGAATTTTTAAATAAGGGATGTGATATAAATTTTATGAACAGTAAAAATGAAACCCCTTTATATAAAGCTTTATGTGTAGAAAATATAAATGAAGATTTTATACTTTATTTAATAGGTAAAGAAGCTATACTTAGTCCAAGAGGTCTTATAAATGGTCAAGAATTAATTACAATTCTCCTACCATATGAAAAGTTATTTAGTAATTTAATACTAGAACCTCTTGCTAAAAAAATGTTCGGGAAATTCGTTATAAATAATGAAGATAAGAATATATTAAAAGAATTAAAATATATATTAAATTTAAAAGATGAAGATTTTGGAAATGAAAAAGAGATGATAAATTATATAAAAAATGTCTTTTTACTCAAAAATGGTAATTTAAATCTGATTTTAGAAGAAATAGAAAATATAAAAATAGGGAGAGAAGATTTAGTAGATTTTGATTTAGATGCTGATTATATCCTAGGAGCAGCTTTTGACTTAGGGCAAGATGAGTATTATGGAAATGAAGATAATGGTATAGAAAACATTAGAGAAACTTTCAAGCATAAACTTATAGACATAGTTCAAACAAAAGCTCCTAAAGCTATGCCCTCAGAAGATGCAACAGACCATCAAAAGGCACAATATGTAAAATATTTAACTAAAAAAAGACTAAGATTACTAAGCTTGAGGTTAAGTGGAATGCCTGAAAATCAAAGAAAAGAAAACCTAGGATGGGTGATGAATAATATCCTTACCAACTTATCATGCCATACAGGAACATTAGTAGCTATTAATCATGCAGTTAATTGTCTATTAGGTAATGACAATGAAGTTTTCTTAAAAGATATAATAAATAAAGAGCTTATGTTATACAGAATATCTTTATTAGAAGAAACAGCTATAAAACATCTAGACAATAAATGCACTTCAATTATGTTAGATGAGATGGGAAGAGAAGCAGGAAGAGATAAAGGGTTATATACTGAGCATATGAAAGCATATTTAGTAATGGATTTATATGAAGAACTAAAAGTAACAGGACTATATGAAAAAGATTTTAAATATATTTACGATAAAGCTTTAGTAATTAAAGAGGTTAAAAGATTATATAAAGAGAGAGCATTAGATTATATAGTAAAACACATAAGGGAAAATAGGTCCTTAAATAATAAAGTAATAGAGTATTTAGAAAAGGATATATTTAAAAATAGAAAGTTAGAGAGAGAAGAAAATCCAACAGTATTTCATATAGAAAACTTTATTTATGATGAGGATTTGACTAGTTTAACTAAAGAGGCAATTATAGCTTTGTTAATACATTTTAAATTGCTAAAATAGAAGATCAAAAGTTCTTTTAATAATTATAAATAATAATTGCAAAATTGCTGTCAAACTATAAGGGATATCGAATTCAATTATTTATTGAAGCTTCCTTAATAAACACTTAATCTAACATTCCAGACTTTATTAAATTCAAAAATTTGATCTGACCTCACGTTTTAATAATGATGTTTTCAAGATTAACATTAGTCATTATTTAAAATTGAAATAATTTAACAAAGTAGGAGAAATTATTAATATAAAAATTAATAAATTTAATAAAACGCTTTAAGCCACTATACGTGTGTAAAATTCAATATTATTTTCAAATAATATTCTTGATATTTTTAAAAATTTTAAAAATATTTTGGACTTTCTCCTTCGAATTTCTAAATTATTAATGAAAATAATAATTTTCAGAAAACGGAGGAAAATTTTTTATGTACATTTTACTTTTATTATTTTCAATTTCATGTTTAAAGGTGCCTACTAATGAAGAGCTGGTAAAGAAATATAGCTTAAAGAGGGGTTCAGATGAGGGTGAAGTTTTAAAATTTAAAAATAACGCTCAAGCTGAAGAGTTTCTTAAAAAGCTAAAGTCTTTAAGCCAACAACCTGACAAACAATATAGAATAATTACTAAAGGAGAAACTTACGAATTTATTGCTGAGAGAGGAATAGGCTTAAATATTCAAATTGGTGATAAAAGCTACGGATATTTAAAAGCTGTTCTTACAGGAGTAGTAGAAACAGAAAAAAATTCTGAGGGAAAAATTCTTATAAAAAGTTGTCAGCATACCATGGGATTAGTAGGAGTTCCATTAGGAACTACTTTAGAAAATGTTTTAACATGGCATGAAATTAATGAAAACAAAGTGAAAATTTTCGGAAAAGGTATAGTTAAATCTAAATTACTTATAGGAGAAATTTATACCTATTCTGAAGAGATAAAATTAGTTATCGAAAAAGAAATTAATTAAAAACACCTTTTACGGTGTTTTTATTTTAAAAATTTGCCAATAAATTTAATTAAAGGTATAATTTTTACTAATTAAATTTAAAAGGAAGTATCAAAATGAATAGATTGAATAAAGTAAGAGACCTAATGAAAGAAAAAAATTTAGATGCAATTTTGATTACATCTATGCCTAATATATTTTATTTTTCAAATTTTAAAGGGACTTATGGGAATTTACTAATACTAAAAGATAAAACCATCCTTTTCACTGACAATAGATATAAATTAATAGCTGAAAAGACCTTAAAGAATAGCGAAATAGAACTAGTTATTACAACTGGAATCTTAAAAGATTTAAAAAATTTTACAAAGAAAAATTATAAAATAGGAATCGAAGATATGAATTTACCTATATCAGCTTATTTTAATTTAAAAAATAGCATAGATAGTGAAATTGTTTTTTTAGGAAGTGATTTGTCGAATTTGAGAATGCCTAAAGAAAAAGATGAAATTGAAAAATTAACTAATGCTATTAAGATTGCTGAAAAATCCTTAGAACAGTTGTTAGGAAAAATAAAATTAGATATGAGTGAAAAAGAGATAGCTAATAAATTAGAATATCTTTTAATGGAGAATGGTGCTGAAGAGAGATCATTTGAGACAATTGTAGCTTCAGGAATAAATTCTGCTCTCCCTCATGCAAGAGCTTCTTCAAAAAAGTTAGAAAAAGGTGAATTTTTAAAAATTGATTTTGGAGCTTATTATGAAGGATACGCTTCTGATATAACAAGAACTTTTGTTTTAGGAAAAGCTTCCAATAAGCATCTAGAGATATATAATGCAGTTAAAGAGGCAAATCTATTAGGAATTAAAAGTGCTAAAGAGGGTATAACCTTTCAAGAACTACATAAAAAGGTTAAAGAATTTCTAGATAGCAAAGGATATGGTCAATATTTTACTCACTCTTTAGGTCATGGCTTAGGTATTGAAGTTCATGAATATCCTTATGCAGCAATGGATGAAATTTTAAAAGAAAATATGATTATAACTATAGAACCTGGAATTTATATAGAAAATTTTGGAGGAGTTAGGATTGAAGATGATATCTTAATTACAAAAGAAGAGCCTAAGGTTTTAACCAATTTCCCAAAAAATTTAATAGAATTAGATATTTAGGAGGGGATAAAAAATGAATATAAAGGAATACAACAATTTAATTATGGATAAGCTTAATCAACTAGAAGAAATTTACCCTTTTGCTTATGCTTTTATACAATCTTCACAAGATTTTTATGTGAGATCTTCTACTAAAGAAGATTCTATATCTTTTAATCCTATAAATGTAGGAGCCGTTATTAAGATATTTAATGGCGAAAGTTTTTATGAATATGCTTTTTCTCCTATATCAGAACAAAAGATTCTAGAAGCTTTTAATTATTTCAAAGAATTATCTTCGCAAATAAAAATTGTTAGAACTGAGATAAAAAGTGAGCAAAAGATAAAAAAAGATTTTTATCAAAAATGTGAAATAGATCCTCTTACTTTCAACGAACTAGACTACTTAAAAGAGTCCAAAAAATTAAGAGAAAAAATAGAGAAAATGAGTAACAAAATAGTACAAGTTAGGACTAATCTTGGATATAAAATTACAGAAGAGGTTTATTTAAGCACTAGAAAGGAACTCTATCAAAAGCTTTATAGGTTTGATAACATATACAGTATTATTTTTAATAATGGTGAAAAATCTTCGGAGATATTTGGTGGGCATTCCAAAATAGGAGGATTTGAGCATGCAAATTTGGATTTTGCTATTGTTGAAAAAGATGTTAAAAATGGAGAGATAATATTAGAAGCTCCTCGTTTAAACCCTGGGATCTATGATTGTATATTTGCACCAGGACTTTCAGGAATGCTTGCTCATGAAGCCTTTGGTCATGGTACAGAGACAGATATGTTTCTTAAAAAAAGAGCTAAAGCTGAAGAATTTCTAGGACAAAAAGTAGCATTTGAAAAACTCAATATGTGGGATTCTGCTGCATTATCTGATAATGTTAATGCATCTGGCTCTTTCTTCTTTGATCATGAAGGAAAGTTATCAGAAGCAACTCAAATTATAAAAGATGGAGTATTAGTTTCAGCTATAAGTGACTTATATTCATCTTACAAATTGAAATTAAATAAAACTTCTAATGGAAGATCAGAAAGCTTTTTAAATAAAGTTTACGCTAGAATGACAAATACCTACTTTGAAGCAGGAGAAGACAAACTAGAAGATATGATTAAATCTATAAAATATGGATTTTTAGTAGATTATGCTACTAACGGGATGGAAGATCCTAAAGGATGGGGTATGCAATTAGAGGCACTTTATGCAGAAGAAATAATAGAAGGTAAGCTTAGCGGAAAAGTATATTCTCCCGTTATAATAACAGGTTATGTCCCTGACACATTAAAAAGTATAAGTATGATCTCAGATTATTTTGAACTTGTCTCAATGGGATACTGCGGAAAAGGACATAAAGAATGGGTTAAAGTCACTGATGGAGGGCCTTACTTAAAACTAAGGGCTTGTTTAGCATAAAGGAACTATATGTATTTAATATTTTATTTTATTTATACTCTTTCACTTTTATCTTTTGATATTAATATAAAAAAACAATTGATAAAAGACACTAAACTTTATAGTGATGTTAAAAATACTTTTTTAGTATCTACTCTCAAGAAAAATAGTTATGTATTTATATTAAAAGAACTTCTAAACCACTATTATGTAAAAACATTAGATAATAAAAAAGGCTATCTTCCAAAAGATGCATTAAGAGATTTTATCGTAAAAAAATCTTTAGGATATATTATTTTAAATCAAAAGTGTAATATATTTGCAGATAAAGAATTAAAGCATTTCTTAGGATTAGCAGATCCTAAAGAAAAAATTCTAATTGAAAGTTATGAGATTTTAAAAGACAAAACACTTTTTAAAACAATTTATGGTTTTTATGTTTTAGTTGAAAAGGGAAAATATCTACTTAAAAGGAAAAAAGATGTCTAATTTAAATCAAAAAATTTATTTTTTATCACTTCAAAAATTTCTCCCCTTTGATGAGCTTATCTCTTTTTTAAATTTAACTAAAGAAGATGTAATTTCTCTAACTGAAAAATATTCTAGAGTATATTGCGAGGAGCAAGAGAAATATTTTGATGATATTATAGCTAAAAAATTTATTTTAATGCCTGAAGTTTTAAATTTTATTCTTTCCAATAGGAGTAATAAAAAATTTAGGTTAAATGATATTTTAAAAGAATTTAAAGTTGAAAAAAGCTATTTAATTAACTTTTTATACTATTTAATAAAAATTCAACCTAAGTTAGCTATAATACTATATATAAATGATAACTTTCTAGAAGAAGTTAAGGAAGAAATTAAGAAAAGTGCTATTGAGCGTCTGACTACTGAGATTAAACTTTTTAGAAACAGCAAAGAAAGAACTTCTCAATTAATAGAAAATGCGCAAGAAAAAAGTATTGAAGAGCTTTCTCTAATGTTTGGATGCTCTCCATTTATAGTAGAAGAAGAGCTAACTCATTTAGGCAAAGGTGGCTTTTGGAATAATGAAAATATTAGGAAAAATTATCCTTTTTTCATAGGTTCTAATGAAAAATGTTTTTCTAAAGTAGAAATTTTGTATTTAATTAATAACAAATTTTTAGATAGAGCAATTTTAGCTGATAGAGTCAAAACAAGTGTAAAGAGTTTAGAAGAATTTTATAAAATTTTAGAAACTATTAATCTAAAAGAAGAAATTATTATTAAATTTGTTTTAAGTGATGAATTCTTCTTATCTAATGAATGGCTTAAAGTAAACACTCTTGTAAATTTGAAAAAAGATAATAGTAGTTATTTATTCAATTACTCCTTTAAAGATCTCTTCGAGGAAAAAGAGTTAAAAGATTTTTTGGAAATAAAAGATAATTATTCTTTAAAATTTAGTAAAATTGAAAACGAATTAAAAAATTTTGAAAGTAGTAACTATCTATTCGTTACAAATTTAGGAAATAAATATCTAGGGAGAATTATCTACGAAAATGACTCCTATAAAGCTATACGTGAAGCTGCTAATGACAATACAATTCTATTAGATAACAAAGAAATTTTTCTATATAAAAAATTGAAGGCTTAAAATGGGAAATATAAAGAATGTTTTTAGAAATTATCTTTTAAATTTTTCTTCAAAAGCCTTTAACGATATAATAAACAATTTAGAAATCTATAAATTAATACTTCATTTTTTGAAGAGAAATGGAATAGAATCATTTAACTTTTCGCGAGATGAATTTGCATATAGAATTTTTTTAGTTTTAAAAGAGTACAGGGAAAGCTTAATAGTCATTTTGGAAGATGAAACAATGAACGAAAGTCAATTTATTAGCAAAATTTCTAACCTTATTTTAAAAGATTTAAATAGAAATTTATATAAAACAAGGAAAGCAGAGGCCAGAGAGGTTAAAAATCCTGAGTTAGTTTCTGCTTTACCTTATATTGAAAGTGATAAATTAGAAGAGAGAGAAAATTTTAAAGATTTAAAGACTAGAAAAAAAGATATTATAAAAATAATTAATAAAGAAAGATCTTTTAGATACAGAGAAGCTTTAAAATGTTATTTCGGACTTGAAAGACCATATGCTCTATCTTTTAATATGATAAATAAGATATTTAAGATAAAAAGATCTACTTTTTATCTTAAGCTTAAAAATATAAAGGAAACAAGAAATGAGAGTTAAAAATTACTATATTTTAATAATTTTGCAAAATTTTTTACTATATTCTTATAGTTATAATAACTATTTTAAGTTTTATTTTTTTATTAATTCAATAATTTTTATTCTTTTACTTTTACCCAAAAATTATTATACAACTATCCTTTTTATTTTTACCCTAAAATATTTTACAATTAATTGTATGTTAAAAGCTTACAATATTTTTTTTATAATTCCTCTTTTAATAATTGATGCATTTTACCTTTTCAACTCAATTTTTGTCTATTTTTTTCTTCTTTCTATCTCTTTTCTTTTTAATAGCTTAAAAAACCCTTTTCTTGAAGATATTTTTAGTAATAATTCTAATAATTTTTATAATGACCTTATGAAAATATTAGATTATAGTTTTTATACTTTTGATTTTTCAAATATTTGGTATTTAATAGGTATATTGTCACTTACTTTTATTTTTACTATGATTTTAAAAGATTTTAAGATTAGCTACTTAAATTTTAATTCTTTAATTAAAGAGAACAATGAAAAAGTTAGTTCACTAGAATTGAAAGTAAAAATTTTAAATGAAGAAATTTTAAAAAATAAAGAAGAATTTAAAAATTTTTTATCTTTTTTAAATGACGTAGAAAAGAGTCCTTTTGAAGCAAGCGCAAAAATAATCAAAAATTTTATAGCCTATGAACACTTTTATATTTATAACAGTTACAAATCTAGTCTTATATACAATGATGGTTTAATAAATAATTCTGAATTTTTATTAGACTTTGTTAAAAGTTTATCTAAATTATCTAATAAGAGTTACAAGTTAATTAAGGATAAAAATTTTATTAATAAAATAGGTTTTTCTTCAAATGCTCTTTTGTATTATATTATGCAATGGGAAAGTCAAAAGATAGCTTTTATTATATTATTTGATGCCAATAAAAATTC
>JAEWOZ010000067.1 GCA_023399505.1 Fusobacteriota bacterium
GCACTAATGATGGCTTGTGAGAAAGGTCATGTAGAAATAGTTAAATTACTAACGGAAAATGATTCTGATATTAATAGTAGAAGTGAAGGTGGTTGGACAGCACTAATGCTAGCGTGTCAGAATGGCCATATAGAGATAGTTAAATTGCTAATAGAAAATGGTGCTGATATTAATAATAAAAAAGTGAATGGGCGGACAGCATTAATGCTAGCGTGTGAGAAAGGTCATGTAGAAATAGTTAAATTACTAACGGAAAATGATTCTGATATTAATAGTAGAAGTGAAGGTGGTTGGACAGCACTAATGCTAGCGTGTCAAAATGGCCATACGGAAGTAGTAGAGTTTTTATTAGAAAAAGGAGCTAATATTTACGAGAAAGATGATTTAAATAAAACAGCTCTCATTTATGTAGGTGAATTTCTAGTTGCATCTAAAGAAATCTCTGAAAGAGATAAGCTTATAGAAATAGCATATATGATAATAAGAAGAGAAGCTGAAGAATACATACAGTTATTTATAAGTTTAAATAAAGTTATTAATGTTCCTCAAGATATAAAGAATGAGGTGAATAATCATATAAAACTCCTTTATTCTTTACAAACTTTGCCTATAGAAATTTTTGAAGAAATTATTAAAAATTTATGCGTTATCTAAAATAAACTTTATGTACGCTAAATAATATAAAATAATCAAAGAGGATTTTATACTATTATCTACAGATTTTAATCTCGTTTTATCCTAAAGTAGTGATAAAAATAATTTAAAGAATAAATATAAAAATTATTGAGACGTTAGGAAAACTTGATATTTTAATAATTTGTATGGATATTTTAAATTTTTGGACTTTTTTCAAAGTTTTCCTAAATTATATATGAAAATATATAATTCTTTCCTTTTTATGTTAAAATAATTTAATAATTAAAGGGAAAGGCGGAAAGAGACTATGAGAATGTCAACAACAATATCTATATCAGATTTTAAGATATTTAGAAAAGATAATTACTATTATGTAGATAAAACTTTACTTATTGAAGAGCTTTTTACTAAAGGTGATCAAGTAATACTTTTACCCAGACCTAGAAGATTTGGTAAAACTCTTAACCTTTCCATGTTAAAATATTACTTTGATATAAGAGAGGACAATAAGAATCTATTTAAAGGTTTAAAAATAGAAAATAACGAAATATTTGAAAAATACTTAAACAAATACCCAGTAATATCCTTAACATTTAAAGACGTTAAAGGTCTTACTTGGGATGAAGATTATATGAAATTAAAGAATGAAATAAGGAGAGAATATAGAGAGCATAAATATTTGTTAAATAGCTATAAATTAGAAGAAAGAGATAAGAACTATTTTAATAAAGTGCTAGATGAGGGTAATATAGATTATTCTGTGAGTATATTGGAATTGTCTAGATTACTATACGAACATCATAATAAAGAGGTAGTAATACTACTAGATGAATATGATACCCCTGTTAATAAATTATTAGATGATGACCATTACAAGCATATTATAAGTTTTCTTAGAAATATGATAGGTAGTACTTTTAAAGGCAACAATTATTTATTCAAAGGGATAATAACAGGAATATTAAGAATAGCAAAGGAAAGTATATTCTCAGGTGCTAATAATATATTGGTGCAAACTATATTAAGTAATGATTTTAGTGATAAATTTGGTTTTATAGATTCGGAAGTTATAGAAATATTAAAATATTATGGACTTGAAGACAAAATCGAGAAGATAAGAGAATGGTACAATGGATATAAATTTGGCAATGATATTATCTATAATCCATATTCTATAATAAGTTATATTCAAAACAGTGAAAACGAATTAAAGGGATATTGGGTTAATACGGGTGCAGAAAATTTATTAATAAAAAATTTGTTGACAAATTCTAGCAATAAAATCAAAGAAAAACTAGAAGAATTAATAAAAGGCAATAATATAGAAGAGACAATAGAAGAAAACATAGTATTTGATCAATTAGATAAGCCTAGGTATTTATGGAGCCTGTTTTTGTTTAGTGGCTATCTTAAAGCTATTAAACAGAATGAGAGTAAATATATTTTAACCATACCTAACAAAGAAGTAAAAAACTTGTATGTAAAAATAGTTGAAGATTACGTTGAACAAACAATAAACAATTTTACTGATATGATAAAAGCTATTTTAAACGAAGATGTAGAGGCATTTAAAAACCTTTTTGTAAAAGGAGTGAAGGAAAGTTTAAGTTATTATGATATGGGAGATGAGACTGAAAATACATATCACGTGTTTGTACTCGGTATCTTACAAGCTCTAAAAGGTAATTATGAAGTGATATCTAATAGAGAATCTGGATATGGAAGATATGATATATGTTTAATCCCTTTTAATAAAAACAAAACAGGATATATAATAGAATTTAAGGATGCATATGAAAAAGATAAAAAAGAATGTGCGGAAGATGCTATTAGACAAATAGAAGATAAAAGCTATGCAACAGAATTAGTAAGTAAAGGTATTAAAGATATTATAGCCCTAGTTATAGCTTTTAAAGGAAAAGAAGTTTACCTTATTCATAAAAACTTAACATCTTAAATATCTTATATAATTTATTTTTCTCTTTAATAAATATAATTTTAAAAATATTTATTGTAAAGTTTTTTTATATAAATCTCTTGATTTAATAGTTTGTTTAATGTATAATATGATCTGTATTACCACTGGGGCCCATAGCTCAGCTGGTAAGAGCGCTCGGCTCATAACCGAAAGGTCCCAGGTTCAAGCCCTGGTGGGCCCACCACAATATTTTTATGGGCGCATAGCTCAGTTGGGAGAGCATCTGCCTTACAAGCAGGAGGTCCCAGGTTCAAGTCCTGGTGTGCCCACCATGCTCCCATCGTCTAACGGTCAGGACACTGCCCTTTCACGGCAGAAATAGGAGTTCGATTCTCCTTGGGAGTGCCATAAAAAGGTGGAATTATGTTATTGAGAAAAAGGAAAATTATTTTCCTTTTTTTCTTCTATTTATCCTTTGCTTGTTTTACAAAAGTAAAAGATGAACTTTCACTTATTAATAAAGTGGAACTAATAGAGGAAAAAATATTAGAAATTAAAAAAGAGTTTAATATAGATGTTGAGGTAATAGTTACAAGTAGTTTCTCTTCTATACCAAAAGAGTTAACAACTTCTAAAAAATCTATATTTATCTCTATAATTAAAGAAAAAGAAAAGGTGAAATATCCAATTTTCTTTTCAAAAAGTTTAATAAGCTTAAACTATGAAAAAGAGTTTGAAGCTATATTAGAGAGAGAATTATCATATTTAATAGATAATTCTGATTATTTTAATTTTATATATTCAGCTATTGGTAAAATAGTAGACATATATATTGCTGGTATAAAATAATTATTTAGGTCTTTGAGCTAATTACGTAAACTCGAGGAAAGTCCGAACTCCATAGGGCAGAAGGGCAGTTAACGGCTGCTGGAAGTAATTCTAAGGAAAGTGCCACAGAGAATAGACAGCCTTTTAAAAGAGGTGATGGTGAAACGGTGGTGTAAGAGACCACCAG
>JAEWOZ010000028.1 GCA_023399505.1 Fusobacteriota bacterium
ATATAAATATTCTGATAACAAATACAAGCTATTTTTATAGTCTTGTATAGGGGCTTCGCTTGTTATTATTTTATTTATTATATTCTTATTAAATTGTGTTAATTTTTTACTATTTAGTAAATAAGAATGTTTCTCATATAATTTAGCTATTTCAAATTTAAGGTCACCATATATTTCATCCCAAGATAGTCCTTTAACCTCTTTTAATGTAAGAAATATAGTAGGATATTTGTTAAGATGCTTTTCAAATATATAGCTTTTTTCAATTTTTAATCCTTTAAAAAGCTCTCTATTATTTTCATTTATATCAAAATAATATTTTAACATAGAAAGATTAAGCGTCTTACCGAATCTTCTTGGTCTAGGTAAAATTATTACTTGATCTCCTCTATTAAATAGTTCTTCTATGAATAGAGTCTTATCTACATAATAGTATCTATTTTGTATATAATCTTTAAAATCTGAATTTGATATTGTTGTCATTTTCATAATCTCTTTCCTCCTCTCTTTAATATTAAGTAAAATATTTTATCACATATTAGAAAGGATATTTTATTAAAAGAATTTTATTCTTCTAATATTAATTTAGATAAAGTTTTCGAAAAGTTCAAATATTTTTATATTTATAAAAGAAGTAAAAAGTTATATTGAAATATTTAAGATATATATTAGATATTATAAGACTAGATTTAATTATATCTATGTGATAAAATACTTGCAAATAATTTTCAAATTTTAGTCTTGGAGTTTCAATGATACAATATTTAAAAAGCATCTTCTTTTACAATCCTAATTATAGCCTTGAAGACAAATTTAAGTATTGGAGAATAAGAATATTTTACTCTATTTATCTAGGATATGTCTTCTATTATCTCTCAAGAGGAAGCTTTAGAATATTAGGTACTACTTTCACTCAAGACGGATTTTTATCTAAAGAAGAATTAGGTTTAATATTGAGCTCTTTTAGTATATTTTATGCTATAAGTAAGTTTACAAGTGGAATGTTAGCAGATATTTTCAATCCTCGTTATGTTATGTCAATAGGTCTATTTATAACAGGCTTAATAAACTTGTTTTTAGCTAATTCCTATAATTTTAGTACTATCTTAATGTTATGGTCTTTAAATGGCTTCTTCCAAGGATTTGGATGGCCCCCTGTTTCTAAACTTTTAACAAGATGGTACTCAAAAAAAGAACGTGGTAGCTGGTGGGGAATGTGGAGCACATCTCATAATTTAGGCGATGCTTTGATACCTCAGATAATAACTATTGCTCTAAAATTAAATAACTTTAAATTAGGATTTTATATTCCTGGAATTATTGCTGTCATATTTAGCATAGTACTATTTGAAAGAGTAAGGGAACATCCTAAAAGTGTAAATTTACCTGATGTAAGAGAATATATGAATGATAATTCTGATTCTAAAAGTTTTAATAAAAAAGAGAATATTCCATTTTTATCCCTATTAGTAAAATATGTATTTACTAATGGATATGTCTGGTCGTTAATATTAGCGTCATTCTTCATATACTTAATAAGATTCTCATTACATCCTTGGATTACCTACTTTTTTGAAAATAAAGGATATGGAATTGCCTCTTCTATAGCTTTTCTAACACCTTTAGAAATAGGAGGATTTCTTGGAAGTCTCTTAGCAGGAAGAATTTCAGACAAAGTTTTTAAAGGAAAAAGAAGTTATACTAATATACTGTTCTGTTTAGGATTATTAGTAACTGTGTTGATATTTTGGAAACTTCCATACTCAAATCCTTTTTACGATAGTGCTATTATAAGTTTAATAGGTTTCTTCATATATGGGCCTCAAATGCTAGTTGGAATAGCTATTGCAGAAGCTTCGCATAAAGAAGCCGTATCTACTTCAACAGGATTCGCAGGAATGTGGTCATATTTTGCAGCTATCTTACCTAATTTGTATTGTCCTAAAATAGGTTGGAATATCTACTTTATCATATTAATAATTTACAGTATTGCAGCAATTGTATTCTTTTCACCATTAATTAGATTTGAATACAAGAAAAATAGGAAAAAATAAAAGCTATAAAAAATAATCTATAGCTTTTTAAAACAGTTTTTTCTATCTTAAGTAGAAGTTTTTTATATTAGAGCAAGCATTTAAAAACCTCTCTTTGTATCCTTCCATTTTATCTGCCTTTTCTTCAACATATTTAACGAATATCTCTATTATGTTTGTCTTAAAGTTTTTTATTTCTATCTTATTTAAAATTTCTTTTAATTCAAATGATTTTATAATAGAATCTAATGAAGTTTTTGCTTTTGAAGTAAAATTATCTAGCAAGAAAAGATGAGATACATTTACAGTTTCTATTAAACTATCTATTGCTATATCTTTTAAGAAAGGATTAAATTTTAAAAATTGTTTGTAGATAAATATTAATATTTCTATATTTAAGTTACCATTATTATATAACAATAAATCTAATAGTTCCTTTCGCTCATTGTCGTTTATAAATAGGCTAAATAAATGCTCTAAATGTATTGGATCTTTGCCAATGAAAGGATCGTTAATAATATCAGCTCCTTTTTCTAGTAATAATTTTATTACATCTGTACGATGCTGATATAAAGCCCATAAAAGTGCTGTATATCCTTTATTATCCTTATCATTAACATTAGCACCATGTGCTAGTAATAATTCTACTATATCTACAAGACCATAAGTAGATGCTCTTATTAATATTGTATACTCATCACTCTCTTTCTTATAGTTAACATTAGTTCCTGACTCTATTAATAATTTTACAACCTCTATATAGCCTTTATTAAAGGCATCTGTCAATGCTGTTTCTCCATAAACGCTTATATCGTTAACAGTAGCCCCTTTTTCTAATAGTAATTTTGCTATTTCTATATGACCTCTTGTTGAGGCCTTCATTAATGCTGTACAACTACTCTTATCCTTCTCATTGACTTTAGCTCCATTTTCCAATAACGATCTTACTATGTCTATATTTCCTTCTGAAGAAGCTCTTGTTAGTGCTGTATCGTTATTATTATTTTTATGATTAACGTTGGCTCCTTTTTCTAGTAACAACCTTACTACATCGGTATGGCCTTTTATAGAAGCATTCATTAATGCTGTAAATCCATTATTATTTTTATAATTAATATCAGCTCCTTTTTCTAATAAATCTAATACTTTATCTTTCTCCCCTCTAGTAGCTGCAAGAATTAAAGCATAACATCTCTCTACATATATTTTGGGTATTTTTCCTATTTCCAAATAATTGAATAACAATTTTACTATTTCATTATATTTTCCTTTGTGAGCTTCCATAGAAGCTGTGTAACCATGATTATTTACCTCATCAACATTAGCTCTTCTTTCTAATAGCAATCTTACTATATCTACATATCCTTTTCTGCTTGCTATAATTAATGCTGTATCTCCTTCATTATTTTTATAATTAATATCTGCCCCTATATCTAATAAAGCTATTAACTTATCTTTATTTCCTTCAGAAGCTTCTATAATCAACTCTGTATTAATGTCTTTATAAACATTATGCAAATAAATACTTTTATTACAATTATTAATCATTAAAACTAATATTATAATTATTTTCATTGCTGCTCTCCTTCTCTTTTAGCTAGATTTTATTCACTAATTTTTCTTATAGCGATTTTTAATTATTATTTTTAAGTTTTTTACCTTTATAATATAAATAAACCCAAAATAGATTGTTAAAAACAAAAAGGCTATAGAAAATACTTATAGCTTTTTAATACTCAATTTGATATCTTACCAAATCCTTTAAATTCATTCTCAAAATATATTTTATAATAGCCATCTTTTCCTCCCATTTTAAAATCTTACTCACTTAAATTTTTCATATTTTACCATATCATAGCTTATAATCTTTAAGTATTTTTCATATTTCAAGAATGGATATCAATACCTGCTTCATCTAATAATTTCATTAATTTTTCTAATTTTTCCTCTTCAATTTTTGGATAAATTTTTGCTGAATTTAGCAGTAAATCTTTAATAAAATAGCTTCTGTTTATAATGGCTTTTATTATTTCTATATAACCTCTTTCCAATGCTTTTAATAAAGTAAGCCAATCTACATTAGATAAATAAGCACCAAAAACTTCTTTTTTCCTCATGTGAACAACTAACTTTTCATCTCTTTCTAACAATGATTTTAAAGAATTGATTGTATCTATGTCATCTGCATTTATAGCTTTGATAATTAGCTCGGAAATAAACTGTTCCTTAGGATATCTCTTATAATAATCTTTAGAAATTAATTCGTCATAATTAAAAACTAAATCAGATACTTCCTTTGATAATAAGAGTTTGATTATTGATGAATAATTATCTCCTTTTGTCTCATTTAAAGCTTGAAGAACATTTTTTGGATTTGATTCTAGTATTAATTTCAATACTTCTAGATGACTTTGAGAGGCTGCATAAGTGAGAGCTGTATAATTATTCACATCATCATGAGCATCAACATCAGCGCCATATTTTAATAAAATTTCAACAACTTCTAAATGGCCATTAAAAGAAGCAGCCATTAAAGCTGTCCAACCTGAAGGGGCTTTGTTATCCCAAGCTTTTCTACCTCTGTTTATATAAGGAAGATAATGACCGTAGTTTTTAAATCTCTCATTATTCAAAAAATCTTGATAGGGTGCATTTACTTCAGACCCCATTTCAAGAAGTAGCTTTACTATTTCAAATTTCCCCTTTTCAGCAGCTATAATTAAAGGGGGCTCATTATAATAATCTTTATTAAAATTAATCTTAACTCCTTGATCCAATAGTAATTTTACTATTTCAATGTGTCCAAGTTTACATGCAAGATTTAAACAGCTAAAATCTCTATTATTTTTGTCTTTTTCAAATTTAGGGGTATATGTAATATTCAAATTAACATCTTTAGATAATAGCCATTTTAGTACTTTTGTCTTACTTTTTTTAATTGCTTTATGAATAAGATATCTCTTTGGATAGTCTTTACTAATAGGTCGATTAACATTGCCTAAAAATTTTATAATTATTTCTAAAAGTTCCAGGTCCTCTTTTTCAATTCCTATCTTAGATAATGCATATAAATACTCATCAATATAATTTTTTTCTACTAAATTTTTTTCTAAGGACATCTCTATTATCTCTGAATAACCTCTTTTTGCAGCCTCGAAAAATGATCGAATATAAATAGGAAAATCCTCGTTTTGAACTCCCCTTTCAATTAAAGTTTTCTGTACTTTATCCAAATTCTCTTCATCATATGGTGATAAGATAATATTTCCTCTATTTTTACTTAAGATTTTACTAGCTATTTCTCTATATTCTAAATTTATGGCCATATCAAAGGCAGTTTCTCCATTTTTGTTTCTTAAGTAAACTTTAATGTCGTCTCTTGTTAAAATCAAATTAACTGCCTCTAAATTATGATACAGAGCCAGCATTAAAGGAGTATCGTTATTTTCAAAAAGTAAATTTACATTTACTCTTTTATCCTTAACCAATATTTTTATAGATTCTAAATTATCCGATAATATTGCTTCTACTAAAGGAGTAAGCCCGTTTCCTTTATGGGCATTCACATCTATCTGATCTACTCTTAATATTTTATCTAAAATTAAAGGAGAAGCTACAGCATAATGTAAAGATGTTTTACCTTCTTTAGAATATCCATTAAATATCTCTTTATCATTAATACCCAAATTTGATTTGACATCACCTTGCTTTATAAGAGAGTGAAGTTCCTCTAAATTAAAAGTATTTTTAATTTCATTACTTTCTAGTATTTTGAGCAGATATTGAGCTATATAATTATCTTTTGAAATGTAAGAAAATATACCATTACCTAAAGTTGCATCTTTCCTTAAAAGAATTTTTATTATACTTAAATGTGATGTATTTTCTATTTCTTGGTATTCTTTCATTTCAGAATTTGTTAAAGAAGATAAAATAATTTGAACTAAAGATTCATTTTTGTTATTTTTGATATGCAAATCTATATTCTTTAAATTAATTAATTTATTAACTATTTCATAGTCACCTTTTAAACATGCTATTGAAAGTGCATTATGACCATCTTTATTTTTTAAATTTATATCTTCTAATACCTTATTTGATTTTAAAATTTTATCAATAAGCTTTATTTTATCTGCTTGCTTAATTGAATTTGTTTTAATTAGATGAATTAGAGGTGTATTGTCTTCTTTATCTTTAAGATTAGTTTGACTAGAATCTTTTTCTAGTATTTTTTCAAATAATTTTACTTTTCCGTATAACGCAGCATAATGTATTGCACTAAGACCCTCATCTCCATAAGTTAATTTTAAATTTAATTCGTCTTCCTCTAAGATTTTTAAAGCAATAGTATCTTGATTCTCTTTTATTAATTTTAAAAAATGGAAGGTCTTTTTCAATATTAAATCATCATCTTCAAAATTATTTTTTAGAAACATTCTATATTCGTCGAGAGCTCCTTTATAAAGATAATATTGAGATTTTTCATCTTTGTTTAAATTCTTTATATCATCCTCATTTACTATATTCTCATATTCTATTTTCAAAATGTTATTATTATAATCTAAAGCATTTTTAAATTCATTATCCTTGTGTTCAAAATATTTAATAATATCTATTTTTGTGTTATCTCTTTTTAAAATATCTAAAATACTTAAAATTAAATTGTTAAACTCATTCAAAACAGCTAAAATAAGAAAACTTTGATTTTTTTCATTTATTTCAAAAAGATTGAATAGTTTATCTCTATTTTTTAAATTTTTTAATTTATTAAAAAAACAATTTAGCCAATCGAGATTTTTATTTTCAAATGCCTTAAATATTAAAACAGAATTATATTTTTGAACAGTAGGGCTCAAATATTTTTCATAATATATCTTTTCCTGATCTATAAAAGAATCAAGCCATATTAAAAAATTTTCTAGTAATGAAATTTTTTCAAATGCTAAGTTCATTGTACATTTAACTAAAACTTTAAAGATTTCTTCATTTTTATCTTCAGAATTCAACTTAAAAAATTCATAAACTTCATCTAATTTATTATTTTCCAAGTTATATATCATTTTAAAAATAAATTCGCAACAAAGATGAATATCAAAACTAATTTCCTTTAAATTTTTTATTTCTTTAAATAAGCTAAGAATATTTTTATCGAATTTTTCTAATAAATAAACAAAAGTTTTCTGGTTGTTAATATCCTTAATATTTAAATCTACTTTCTCTTTTAATAAAAGATATACTAATTTATGATTTCTTTTTTCAATAGCATACATTAAAGCTGTTTTACCAAATTCATCTTGAGCATTTAGGTCCAAAGATTCTTCTGTTCTTGATAAAATTAAAGAAAGAACATTATCGAAATCTTCTTTTAAAATAGCATAGATTAAGGCTGGGTAACCTCTACAGTCTTTAATATTTAAATTTAATTTTTTATTACCGAGTAATTCTTTTATTATTTTCTCTTTTGAATCTCTATCTATATTACTATTAATAGCTAAAATTAAAGGTGTCTCCCCTAGCATATTTTGTTTATTAATGATATACGAATTTTTCTTTAATATTTTATTTACAATATAAGAATCTCCTTTACGAATGGCCAGCATTAAAACATTATCAGCATTCATTCCATATTGGCTATTTACATCGGCTCCCTTTCTTATTAAAATATCTATTATTTCATCTCTATCTATACTATCTTCTGCTTCCAATATAGATACTACTAAAGATGTCTGATTTTTTTCGTTTAATGCATCTATATTTATACTTTTTTTACTTAATAATATTTTTAACACTTCTAAGCTATTATGTTTAGCTGCTAATGTTAGACTTGTTTCTCCTTCTTGATTTATCAATGTGTTTAAATTTATACTTTTATTTTCTTTTTTTTCTAAGAATTCATTTAATTCTTCGTCTTCATCTTTTTTTATATATTCCCAATATTCGTGTTCTATTTTATTTTTTAAAGTTAAATCTTTTATGCTTTTGTTACAGTTAAGTATAATAAGGATTAAACTAATAAATTTTGCCATTTGAACCTCTTTACTTGTTTGAACAAGCTCCATAAAATAAATTTTTGTACCCTTTGATAAAATGTTAGCACCTATGGAATAAAATGTAAAATTTTGAAAAAGAAAAAAGGCTATAAAAAATATTTATAACCTTTTAATATTCCATTTGATACTTTACCGAACCCTTTAAATTCTTCTTCGAAGTATATTTTATAATAACCATCTTTTCCGCCCAATTCAAAAGCTAGTCCATTTTTAAATACAATATATTCTTCTTCATTTTCTAAATTAAGAGCTGGATAATTGAAGATACTTTCTACATTTCTAATGAAACTTAAATCTTCTTTTTGTACCATTTCTTCTATTTCTTTAAGAGTGAAAGCATCATCAACAGTAAATGAATCTATATATGTTCTTCTTATAGAAACAGTTGTTGCATAAGTTCCTAGCCTTCTTCCTATATCTTTAACTAAACTTCTTATATAAGTTCCTTTAGAAACTTTTGTTGTGAAAAAAATATAGTTTTCTTTTATTTTATCCAATTTAATGTATTCTATATTTATTTCTCTAGGATCAATGGAAAATTCTATATCCTTATTTGCAAGGTCATATGCTCTTTCACCTTCAATTTTTATAGCTGAATACTTTGGAGGTATCTGAAGTTGTTTACCTTCAAATATCTTTAAAATTTCTTTTATTTGTGATTCTTCAGCGATATGTTGAGATCTATTTATTACTCTTCCTGCTAGATCATCTGTATCTGTTTCACATCCTAGAATCATACATACTTCATATATTTTATTCATAGATTCAAGCATTGAAGCTACTTTTGTTCCTCTATTTAATAAAATTAACAAAAGCCCACCCGCTTGAGGATCTAAAGTTCCAGTATGGCCTATTCTTTTTATTTTTAATAGCTTTTTAAGAACTCTTATTACATCATAAGAAGAATATCCCAAAGGCTTATCTATTAATATTAATCCATCTTTCATTTAAAAATCTTCCTTATTTCTATTTTCTTCTATTATCTTATCACACCTTTTGGCCTAAAAGCTTATAATTTTATTAAAGATTCTTATTTTAAAAAAAATTGCTTTAAAGCAATTCTTATTATTATTTAAAAACAAAAATCTATAATTTATTCTTTAACTTGTAGGATTTAAGAGTATTTTGCATTAGCATAGCTATTGTCATAGGACCTACCCCTCCAGGAACTGGGGTTATATAAGCTGCCTTTTTTGTAACATTTTCAAAATCGACATCACCTACTAGCTTACCATCAACTTTGGATATTCCTACATCAATTACTGCAGCACCCTCTTTAATCATATACTTTCTAATAAGTTTAGGTTTTCCAACTGCCGAAATAAGAATATCTGCTTTTTTTATAATTTTTACTAAATTTGTACTCTTACTGTGAGCTAAAGTAACAGTGGCATTTTCATTTAACAAAAGAATAGAAAGAGGTTTACCTACTATAGCACTTCTCCCTACTATAACAATTTCTTTTCCTTCTAGAGTAATTTCACTATTTTTAATTAAATCTAAAATTCCTAAAGGGGTACAAGGTAATAAAGCAGTTCCATAATCTTTGTAATACAGAGCTCCTAGGTTAAAGAAGCTAAACCCATCAACATCCTTTAATGGATCAATACTATTAAATATATTTAATTTATTTAAATGTTTAGGTAATGGTAACTGAACTAAAATACCATCTATATTAGTATCTTTATTGAGTTTTTGTATTATATTTAGAAGCTCTTCCTCTTTTATATGATCAGATAGAATATATTTTTCAGAATGAAAACCTAGCTCTCTACATTTTCTCTCTTTTATATTAATATACAAATGTGAGTTAGGATCTTCACCAACCACTATTACAGCAAGTCCAGGAGGCCTACCAACTTTATTAAGATTATTTTTAAGAAATTCTATAATTTCATCTTTTATCTCTAGAGCTCTTTTAACTCCATCTATTATTTTGAAAATGCCCCTCCAGATATTATATATATATATTATTCCACAATTATTATTGAATTGCTATAAAAATATTTTAGAGTAAAAGCTTTATTAAATAATGTTAATTTCTATAAGCCTCTTTTTTTTAATTAGAACTTTTAATTATAGCATGAAGTTCTGGAAACAAAGATTATTTATAAAGAGAATTTTTAAAAAAGAAATGACTTAACCAGAACTTCATATATAATTTAGAAATTTTTCTACAAAAGTCCAAAAATTTTTATATTATATTTTCAAAATTATTAAAATTATAAATAAGAGGAAAGGTCCCTTATCCATTTTTTTGATCTAAATCTTTTTAAAAGGAGTATAAATTTAGCGACTTCTTCGGAATAGAGAGCTATATAAATGAGTTGAGGCGATCTATTTAATGAAGAAAATATTAAAATAATTGGAATTCCTATAAGCCATATTGAACCATTCTCTATAGCTAGGAGAGCTAGAGAATCGCCTCCACTTCCTAATATTCCATACAAGAAGACTAAATTAAGAATTTTTAGAAATAAAAGAGAACCCAAAATTTTTATCATCGAGATAGTTATCAATAAAGATTCTTGACTTAAACTAGTTCCTGTAAGTGAAGAAGCAAATATACTATAAAGGTTTACTATTTTATTAGCAAAAACCAAAATAACTAAACCTAAAGGTAGTGATAAAAACAGAGCTGCTTTTAAAGATTTTTTAGCATTTGTATAGCTTTTTTCGTTTTCTTTTTCACCTATAGATCTTCCTACAAGTATTAGAGTACCTCCTGATAATCCATGAAACATATCCATAAGGATAGTATCTAATATAGAAGTTATAGCATAAGCGGCCATTGAATGAAGTCCTAATCTGCCAAAAGCAATTTGATAAACAAATAGCCCCATTGAATAAAAACCACTGCTTAAACCATAAGGAGCTGCTATTTTTAAAACATGGTTAAAAAGTCTTTTTGAAAAAGATAGAAATTCACTTATATTTCCAGCTATTTCATATTTTTTATAATATACCCATGAGATTATAAAAATGCATTCAATTAATTTAGCTACTACAGTTCCCAAAGCTGCACCTGCTACACCTAACTTAGGAAACCCGTAATTTCCGTATATCAATAGATAGTTTAAAGAGAAATTTAAAAAAACAAATAAAAAGCTAGAATAAACAGTATCCTTTGTATGGCCTATGCCTCTAAGTGCATAACTTATAGAGACGGAAATTATATTTAAAAAATATGCTGCTGAAATAATTAAAAGATATTGCTTTGCTATTTTAGCTACATTTTCTATATTAGTTAAAGAATATACAATTGAATTAGAAAATATTACTGAAATAATTGTAAAAATAGCTGCTACAATAAAATTTATAACAAGCATTATACCTAATACATTTTTTAAATAATTTTTTTCTTTTTTTACAGAAAATTGAGAAATAAAATTGGAGCCAGCACTTGAAATACCAAAAACTATAAACCAAAATATTTTCAAAAATTTATCTATTGCGCCTATAGCAGCTACTGATTCTGTACCTAAGCTACTTACCATTATATTGTCTAATAAAGTTCCTGAAGAAATAACAATATGCTCTATCGTTATTGGAAAGCCTATCTTAAAAAGACTATAATAAAAACCTTTTTTCATCTTTTTCCTTATTTTTTGAGATGTTTATATTATAGATTAAAAACCTTCTGTTGTAAACATTAGTAAATAAAATAGAGTACTTATTAAAAATAAGTGCTTAAAAATTTTTACAGTTTTAATAGAAGTTGTGGGAAGGCTAAATTTTAAATCTTTCTATTTAACCTACTCCTTTTAATGATTTATCAGCATAAGTTAAGATGTATTAAAAGTGCTTATATAACTTGTGTTCTTATTTTGTAATCCTCATCTTATATGAAATCTTCTAGCTGTAGAACTGCTCTTCCTCCAAATACATTTCTCTCTATATAGTCTCTTACTCTATTCTAAACTATTCTACTTTTTTCTTCCTCACTTTTTCCTCTTTTCTTTTACTTTATCTTTTATATAATCTATTATTCTACCTTCATATCTTCTTTTTACCTCTTCTACTATGTAATTTTTATTGTAAATAAATTTATAATTATCATTTGCATTTAAATAATTCAATTTTAATATTAGCTCCTTATAAAATAATTTGGATAAAGAATTAAATTTACCATCCTTTATAACTTCTAATTTTAAAACCGTCCATCTTTGATAAGCTTATTCTTATAAGTTAAGTGTTTTATAAATAAAAAAAGAGTTTATTATCTCTCTTTCTTTTCCTTTTAGCAATTAAATATATTCATTATCATCATAATATAAATATCTCTTCTGTAGTTAGTAGGTTTAGTAACTATGTTATGGTTATAGTCTTCTCTTATAGCTTTAGCTCTAACTTACTTTTTGTACTGTTCAATGGAACTTTATGTACCAAGTTATTGTATTCTCTCTTTAAATCTTTAGAGGATTTAACCAAAAAAGATTGTTAAAATTTTCTAACAATCTTTTCAAATAGCTCTTTAGGTAACTTTTGTAAAGAATATAAAAGACTAATGTAATTATGTACTTCGTCCTTTATATGTTGAGGAACTTCACTACTTTTATTTAAAGATATAAATAGATGTATATAATCTTCTGCTGTCTTTCTTATTAATGTATGAAATATTTCTAGTAACCCCATTTTTTTAAGTTTATCTTTAGAAGATTTTAAGCTTTGGCTTATATAAATAAAAATTGTTTTATTATGAATATCTTTTTCGTAAATATTTGCTCTTTTCTCTATTAATAACTTTACTATATCTGTATATTCATTGTGTGTAGCTAGCATTAATGCTGTACTACCGTATACATTCTTATCATTAACATTAGCACCCTTTTCTGTTAAATATTTTGCTACTTCTATATATCCATTTTCTGATGCTAGCATTAATGCTGTCCAACCTTCCTCTTCTTTATCATCAATATTAGCGCCTTTTTCTATCAAATATTTTACTATATTTAAATTACCTTTTTCTGCTGCTTGCATCAATGATGTAACGTCGCTTTCATTTTTATCATTAATATTAGCTCCTTTTTTTACCAAGTATTTTACTAAATCTAGATTATAGCTTTCTGCTGCTCCCATTAACGCTGTACCAGAATTATCCTTTTTATGATTAGCATCAGCTCCTTTTTTTATCAAGTATTTTACTATATCTAGATTGCCATTCTCTGCTGCTATAATTAATGCTGTAGTACCATCTGCCTGGTTGTAATTAACGTCAGCTCCTTTTTTTATTAAGTATTTTACTATATCTAAATTGCCATTTCCTGCCGCTACAATTAATGCTGTAGTTCTACCTGCTTGGTCGTAATTAACATCAGCTCCTTTTTTTATTAAGTATTTTATTATATCTAAATTGCTACTATCTGCTGCTATAATTAATGCTGTATCTCCTTTTTCATTTTCATAATTAACATTGGCTCCTCTGCCTATCAAATCTTTAACTTTCTCCTTTTTACCTTCTATTACAGCTAGCATTAAATTTTCATCAAGATCTTTTATTTCATTACTTAAATTTTTTAGATTTTTCATGCAGCTTATAACCACAACTAATAATATTAATATTCTTTTCATCTTAATCTAAAATCCTTTCTATCTTTAAATAGTAGATTATTACCTAATTTAATTAAAAACTTTTTAATTATTATTTGTAAAACCAATAAATTATTAAAAATTAGTTTTTACTATCAAAAAGATAATTAATATATACTTTCTTTATTCTGAAATATAACATATATATTTTTTTTAGTAAAATTAAAATTATAAAATGTAATTAAAAATATTATGATATTAAATATATAAGTTTATAAACAAATATTGTTGTACTCTTTCTTTAACTCTTCTAATTATATATTTACTCCTTCTACTCTACTATCTATCTTTTAATGTAGTATTAATGGTTATATTATCTTCTATTTTACTTATTATTTTATTGTACATATATGTTAGATGTTGTACTAACAGAAATATTTTATATCTAAAATCTTTCATTAATTCGTTATATTCATATTCTATTTTGTTATTACTTAGTATTACCCTATATCCTAAACCTCCACCTTCTACAAACTTTAGTCTTATCTCTGTAGGAGATTTATATTTAGGTAATAAAGTTTTATATAAGTTCATTAGATTGTATATCTTCACAAATATAGTAAGTATCAAATGACTCTTTACAAAGATACCTAGATAAATAAAAGTATTTTTTTCCTTCACCTCTTTCATTCAGACTAAGAGATACAGAGAAATCATAATGAAGTACTTCTTCGTTTTCTCTATCAACCCTAAGTCTTAAGAACATAAATCTATCAAATTTGATCTCTTTTTTTAATAGTGAATTAAGGTTAATAGACCGTGCATAAGATTGTCAGTACAATTTATTATCTTGATGAATTATTCTTGATCTTCTACTTTTCCTACCCTTCCATAATTCTTTTGCATTGTATACTAATATCCTGGCTATCAAGAAAAGATTGGCAAATATCTACATGAATTCATAATAAACATAACTAACTACATTGAAAAAATATAAGGTGATTAAAACCATAGTTATGTATTTTATAAAATTCAAATAATTTATAATATTTATTAGATACTTTATATTATACACATACATATTTAATTACTTAAAGATAACATATTCATATTTTTTGTAAATACTTAGAAATTTTTCTGATTTATATATCTATAAGATTTTTTATCCATTTTTTCGATTTAAACCTTCTATATATAAAGAATGCTTTTACAAACTCTTCTACGTACATTGAGATATATACCATATAAGCAGGCATTTTGAATATTTGAGAAACAATGTAAGCTGAAGGAATACCTATTAACCATAAAGAAAGAATAGAAGTAAAAAGCAAATAGATAGAATCCCCTCCGCTTTTCAATATTCCTGCAAAACATATTAAATTAAATACTCTTATCCCTAATAGCAATCCAAAAATCTTTAAGAAAGTAATAGCTTGTTGAAGAGCTTGCATATCTTCAATATCAGAACTTTTAAGATTATATATTAATAATATTTTATTTGAGAGAAAAAATACCACTATACCTATTAATGTAGCACCAATAACACCTATAGAATAAAATTTCTTAGCATGATTATAAGCTTCATATTCTTCTTTTCTCCCTAAATGTTCTCCAATCATCACTAAAGCAGCAGTAGCTAATCCTACAAATAGTGTTATAAACAATTGCTCAAAAGGTGTAATCATACTGTAGCCTGACATAGCAGCTGTACTTATCTTTCCGAAGAATGAATGATAAAATGCAAAGCCTGTACTCCATAAAACTTCACCTATTGCAAATGGAAAAGCTATTTTGATAAATCTCACAAAAAAGACTGTTGAAAAACTAAACATAGTTGATATAGAGCCTGCTATACTATACTTTTTGTAATAACTTACTGATAAGACAATCAAAGCTTCTACTACTTTTGAGAACACTGTAGCTAAAGCAGCACCCGCTACTCCTAATTTTGGAAACCCATATTTTCCATATATTAATAAATAGTTAAATAAAATATTTATAAATTGTCCTAATAGAACTGCAAAAAGTGAAATTTGTCCATTTTTAGTAGCTCGCAAGTTAAAAGAATAGGAATATACTAGAGAGTTTACAAAAAAGCCAAAAGCTAAGACATACAGATAACTTTTAGCAGATTCTGTAACTAACGGATCTTTAGTGAAAAAACTTATAATATAGTCTGGGTAAGCAAAGGAGACAAAAGTAAAAAAAGCTGCAATTATAAGATTAAAAAAAAGAGTTAATCCTACTATTCTTTGTATGCCTTTTTCATCATTTCTTGCAGAGAATTGAGCTATAAAACTTGCACCTCCGCTGGTTAAACCATATATAGAGCACCAAAATATAACTACAAATCTATTAATAGCTCCTACAGCTGCAATGGCTTCCATACCTAATTTGCCTACCATTAAGTTATCAATCATGGTCCCAGCTGAGCTAAATATTTGTTGAAATGTTATTGGCAAAGCTATTGTAAACACTGACCAATAAAAATTATTATAACTTTTCTTTTCAGGAATTTGTTCTTTCAATTTTTTCTCTTACCTTCACTTTTTGATATTTTATAGATGTATAGCATCGTTTAATTTCAAAAACAATAAAATTTTGTAATTAAGAATTTAGGATATTTTTTTATGCATGTTAAAAAAAATATATGTAAAATTCAAGATTTATTTCAAAGTCTAAATAAATCTAACAACTAATTCAAATACTTCCAAGGGTAGGTTGAGTACCATTTTTAATATTTCTATTTTCCTTTTAAGTTCTTTCTTCTCTTTCTCCAAATTTTTATTATTTTCAAGTTGATTGATTTTTTCTAGAGAACTATAGAGTACTACGTTTTCTTTTATCATTTCTCCTAAAATGTATTTACAGGCAATAAGGTAATTTTTGTTCTCTTCTATTATTTGACTATTTTCTATACTTTTAGAATTTTTCTTATTGTCTTTTATTATTTCTTTATTCTCTTTTATTATTTCTGCAAACAATATTAAAAATTCTTTGATATTTTTATATTTAGTAGCTTCTTTTAAGATTGATTTCACTATTTCTAAGTGTCCTTCCTCTACTGCTAACATTAATGGTGTCTTTCCATCAATGTCTGTATCGTCAATATTAGCTCCATACTTTATTAATAAATTTGCTGTTTCTAAATGTCCTTCTTCTACTGCTATAATTAATACATTGGTTCCATTACTATCTATATCATTAATATTAGCTCCGTACTCTATTAATAAGCTTACTATTTCTAAGTACCCCTTTTCTACAGCTATCGTTAGTGCTGTGCTTCCATAACCATTTTTATTATCAATATTAGCTCCATGCTCTATCAATACCTTTGCTATTTCTGAGTGATCCTCTCCCAACGCTATCATTAATATAGTATTGCCATCGCTATCTGTATCATTAATATTGGCTCCATATTCTATTAATAATTTTGCTATTTCTAAATGTCCTTCCTCTACTGCTACTATCAGAGGTGTATAATAATTTTTCTTCTTATAGTTAACATTTGCTCCTAGATCTATTAAAAATTTTACTGCTTCTAATTTACATTCTTCTATCGCTGATAATAATGATATGTCATAATTATTAATTACATTTTTATGTTCATTATCTTCTTCTTCATCTTCTTCTTCTTCTTCATCTTCTTCTTCTTC
>JAEWOZ010000097.1 GCA_023399505.1 Fusobacteriota bacterium
GTGCTTAATAATCCATATATAGATAGGGATTCATCGCTTTTAAGATGTAATAAAGAGCCTTCTATTTTATTTCCTAATACCTCTTTTATTTTTTTATTTTCTGGTAATTCATAAGTAGTTGTCAAAAGGCCTGATATAATAGATCCTTCTTTTAATATACCCTCTATTATTGGTGATATTATTTCACCTCTTTCCTTTACATCTACTATAATATTATCTAGTTTTATTAAAGAACCTGATAGTATATGTCCTTCTATTATAAATTTAGGAGATACTAATGAATCACTATTACTTAAATTTATATTATTTTTAGCAATGAAAAAGATATTTTGCTTTATGTGCGCCTTATCTTTTATTTTAAGCGTGAAATTATCATGTGCTATCGCTAAGATTTTATTAATGATTTTATTATTCTCATTAGATTCTTCTAAATTTCTAAAAACAGCTTCACCAGCAGTTATTTCAATATTATTCCCTTCTATTGTTTTATTTAAATCTAATTTATCACAATTTATAATTAATTTTCCTAATTTATGTAAATTTTTATTTATATTTACATTTTTAGCTTTTATATCAATATTCTTTACTTCTAAAGAGTGATTTATAAATAAATCATCGCACTCTATATATAGTTTTCCTAAAGTATACACATTTTCGTTTATATCTAGTTTAGCAGCTTTTATGTTTATGCCTTCTTCTGCATAAATTCCGTTGTTTATTACAAGGTTATTGCCTATTATATTTAAAAACCCTGTAGAAGAAGAAACTTTTGCAACCTTTACCTCTTCTCCTTGCAATTTCAATATATCATCAAATGAAATTATACCTTCATTTTCTATAATATTAGATGTTATTTCTAATTCTCTAACAAATATTCCACTTTCTTTTATATTAATAAATTTTTTACAATTTATTTCTAATTTATCAATATGTAATCCTAACGGAGCTCTGTAATTATTTTCTAATTTATCAACACTATTTGAATCGTTTTTTAATTTATCAGCATTTTTGATTAGAAATTTTCTACGTTTGTTTTCATTATCAGCTAGATTAGTAAAACCTTCTTTTACTAATACATAAAATTCATTCGCTTTTATTAATCCTTTATTCTCTATACTTTTTATATCTAATTTGCCTTTCTCGCATTCTATTTTCTTATTATTTAATATATAAAATAATGATTCTATTTCTAACTCTTTAATATTTATTTCACTATTGTTTATTATTTTTATTTCTTCTAATTTATTGGAACTTATTTTTATTTTATTAGCTATTATTTTACCTAATAACCCATTTTCTAAATGATTAGTAACTATTCTAATATTTTCGGATTTGATAGACGCATCAAATCCATGTTTGGATATATTAAATATATTAGAACATTCCAAAGTTAAATTTTTAATATTTAAATTTCTACTATTAAAAAACTTAGAAGCTTTTATAACTAACTTATCAGCTATTAAATGACCATTATTAATAAATTCTTCGGCTTCTATTTTCAGATTTTTAATTTCTAAATTACCATTTAAATAAACTTTTCCTTTAGTTTTTACTTTAATAGCTTCTGTTTGTAATAAATTACCTTCTTTCAAAAGATTAATTAAATTTATATCTTCATCTTTTTCAATTATTATTGCATTATCAAAAGTGTTGTCTTTTTCTTTTAAAGATAAATTAACTTTCTTAAAACATCCTAATATTGTTATCAATAATATTAAGATATTCATTTTTATGTGCAGTTTTTTATTATTCATTCTATTTCTAGAGCCTTTCATTGTGTATGCATTTCAATTAGAATTTGTTAGTAAAGGTATTTTAACAATTTTAATTTTTTTTGTAAATTTATTTTTTTTCTAAATAATCAGGATAAATATAAATAGAAAAGAAGCTAATTAAGCTTCTTTTTTTTATTTACTAATCTTGATTTATTTTCATACTCATCTATTAATATTTCTTCTGGTTCCTGACTAGATTCGTAGTCTAAGTATTTAATGTTAGCTTTATCTCTTTCTTCTTTTGTTAAGATATTTAGCATATATTTTATTTCTATTTTTCTATCTTTTACTTTTAAATCCTTCTTACTTCTTATTCTGTTTAATAATACTCTTTGAACTTCATCTCTATATTCTTTTTCCAATTCCTCAGAATTTATATCTATTCCTTCTATTATTCCTTTTATTACTAATCTTCCATCTTCTACTCTACTTATTATTCTTACTATTGTTTCTTCTGATTCATTATTAACCTTGTTATAAATATAGCTTAAAAAATAATTTAATATATTTTCAACTATTTGCACATGCCCTTCTAATAAATAAGCGTTATTTACTTCATGCCTTACTTCTACAGTAACTTTATTACTTATTTTTCTTAAAGCTTCTTCTATTACTTTTATCCATTCTTCTATTACTTTGTATTTAAACAATATTTTATTTTTAGTTTTCTTGTTTAATTCTTCAAAGTTCAAATCTTCTATTATGTCTTTTACTTTCACCTCTATCTCTTCGAAAAGATGGTCTGATAGCTTACCCATTCTTGCATCTTTATCTCCTACTAATTTATGAAGTATTCTTTTCGCTTCTGAGACTGCATCTAATATTTTCTCAGCATCTTTCTTTGAATCGCTTAAAACTTCTAAATGGAATCTTCTTACTGTTTCTTCTACTATTCTTGTTTCATATTTCTCTTTTATTTCATCTATAGTTTTAAAATGTTGTACAAGTAATGAGATTTTATATCTAAAGTCTTTTAATGTTTCGTTATATTCATATTCTACTCTATCTTTACTTAACACTATTATATATCCTAAGTCTGTTTCGTTAACTACACTTAATCTAATAACTATCATAGATTTGTATTCTGGGAGTATAGATTTATATAAATCACTTAATTCTATATCATTACATATAAAATAAGTTCTAAATTTATCCTCATGCAATATTTTTGTTAAGTAATGATATTTTTTCTCTTCTCGTCTTTCATCTGCAACAGAGGGTACTGAAAAATCATAGTAAAGTAAATCATCTCTTTCTCTGCTAAGCTTTCTTCTGAAATACATTACTCTATCATGCTTTATCTCTTTTTTATACAATTCTACTAAATTCATTAAAGCATGCATTAAGTTTTCTGATTTATTTAGTGTTTTAACAAATTTATCAGATTCCTCAGCTCTGTTTCTGCTCTTCCACAGTTCTTTTGCGTCATAGAACAACACCACTGCTATCAAAAATAGATTTATAAAAATTTCTAAATACTCATCAACTCTAACATCAAAAAATACTATTTTTAGTTTAAATTGGTAAGCAATAATCATGTACGTATATAAAGCCCAATTTGGAATCCAACTGAATAAAAGAGCTCTATATATCCACCCATCTTTATACCTTCTAATTGCTACGTACAAAATTAAGTTAAATGTCCCAAGGTAAAGATAATCTTTGGTTTTAAAAAAGTATTCCGCATTCATTAAACCTAAAGAGTATTGAATACAAATTAATACACTTGAATATTTTAATATATTTAAATAATTTTTGAAATTTTTATAGCTTGTATCTAATTTGAATATCTCTATTGCAAAATTTACTAGAAAGAAAATATATAACATTACAGAAAGAGAATAAAGCTTTTCAGCATAAGTAAAGTCTATATAACGAGTAATATACTTAAAAAATAACTCGGATTTAAAATAATTAAAAATAAATATAAATATATAATATAGCAGATATTTTTTTCTTAAATTTAAGTAGAAAACTATTATTGCTATTAATATCAAAACACTCATTCCATTAAGAACGTTAGTTAAAGAAAAATAACCTCTTTCGCTCTCAATTATATTTTCTATCTCTGTCAATATTAATGGAGTGGTAAAAAAAAGAAAAGATTTAGACTTAACATAAATTGTTTTAGATTCATTAGGAGAAATTTTGAATGATGAACAACCATAATTTAGTAAATCTTTTTTATCTTCTTTTTTAATTTTTCTAGTAAATTTATTTT
>JAEWOZ010000103.1 GCA_023399505.1 Fusobacteriota bacterium
AGATATAGATGAGGATTTAGTCTTAGCTGTAATTAATAATGAAGCAGATGAAGCCAAGGAATTAATAGAAGCAGGAGCTGATATTAATTATATACATAATAATAAATCTATTTTAGAATTAAGCTTGGACAATAGAAATTTGGGTATAGTAAAAGTTCTATTAAAAAAAGATGTAGAGCTAAATAAAGGAAATATAATAAGGATATATGATTTAGCTTTAGAAGATTTTAATTACGATATAATAGATCTAATTAAAGATAAGAATAAATTAGAAGAAGGATTAATAGATAACAATAAATATTTTTTATTACTATGTTATATATCAAATGCAGAAGAAATAAAAAGATTTATAGAAAAGAATAAAATAAATCCTGGAGATGTGAAAGATAAATCTAATAGAAACGGATTAACTATATCAGCAACTGGTGAAAAGGTAGATGTATTTAAGATGCTACTTGAAAATTATAAACTTGATATTAATCACAAAAACAATAATGGGGTAACTTCATTACTTGCTGCTTCCAGTAAGAATAACAAAATATTTATGGAATTTATTATAGAAAGAGGTGGCAACATTAATGATAAAGATGATGAGATATGGACAGCTCTAATGAAATCATCACAAGGAGGATATATAGAGATAGTAAAACTGTTGTTGGAAAGAGGTGTTAAAATTGATGAGAAAGAAATAGATGGTTGGACAGCATTAATGCTAGCATCTCATAATGGTTGTACAGAAGTAGCAAAGTTATTAATAGAAAGAGGAGCCAATATACATAATAAACAAAATGATAATTGGACAGCCTTAATGTTTGCAGCTAAGAACGGTCATAGAGATATAGTAGAAATGTTATTAGAAAAAGGAGCTGATATTAATGAGGGGGACAATAATAACTGGACAGCATTAATGCAAGCTTCAAGAAAAGGACATATAGAAGTAGCAAAGCTACTATTAGAAAAAGGAGCTAATATTAATAATAAAGAAAACAAAGGTAAAACAGCTTTAATGATAGCTTCTCAGAATGGTCATGTAGAAATAGTAGAAATATTAATAGGGAAAGGTGCTAATATTGATGAAGAAAACAATGATGGCCGGACACCTTTAATGTTAGCATCAGAAGCAGGGAGTGCAGAGATAGTAAAATTATTGTTAAAAAAAGGAGTTAGTATTAGTAGAAGGAATAATAACAGTTTTACAGCGTTAATGATAGCGTCACAAGAAGGTCATGTAGAGATAGTAAAACTGTTTTTGGAAAAAGGTATTAACATTGAGGCTAAAGAAATAGATGGTTGGACGTCTTTAATGCTTGCATCCCAGGATGGTCGCACAGAAGTAGCAAAGTTATTGATAGAAAGGGGTGCAAATATTAATAATAAACAAAATGATAATTGGACAGCCTTAATGTTTGCAGCTAAGAACGGTCATAGAGATATAGTAGAAATATTATTAGAAAAAGGAGCTGATATTAATGAAGGAGACAATAATAACTGTACAGCATTAATTCACGCTTCAGGAAAAGGGCGTATAGAGATAGTAAAATCATTGTTAAAAAAAGGTGCTAATATAAATGATAAAAATAATGATGGTATTACAGCATTAATAATAGCATCGCACGAAGGGTATATAGATATAGTAAAGCTGTTGTTGAAAAGGGGTGCTGACATTAATGAAGAAGACAATAAAGGTTGGACAGCGTTAATGATGGCTTCAAGTGAAGGACATATAGAGATAGTAAGATTATTGTTAGAAAAATGTGGTAATGTCATTAAGAAAAATAACAATAGCTGGACAGCATTAACACTTGCCTCAGAAAATGGCCATTTAGGTGTAGTAGAATTGCTCTTAGGAAAAGGTTCTAAAATCAATGATAATGGTAAAGTTAACAATGGCAGTACATCATTAATTTACGCTTCAAGAAAAGGACATATAGGAATAGTAAGGTTACTACTAGAAAAAGGAGCTAATATTAATGGATATAACTATGGAAGAACAGCATTAATGTATGCTTCAGAGAACGGACATTTAGATGTAGTAAAATTTTTAATAGAGAAAGGAGCTAATATTAGTGAATATAACTATGGAAGAACAGCGTTAATGTATGCTTCAGAGAACGGACATTTAGATGTAGTAAAATTAATGCTAGAAATGGGCGAAAAAATCAATTATGGAGATGACGATGATGCCACAGCATTAATTCATGCTTCAAGCAAAGGACACACAGAGATAGTAAGATTATTACTAGAAAAAGAAGCTAACATTGACGATGAAGATTGCGATGATAATACAGCATTAATTCATGCTTCAAGCAAAGGGTATATAGAAATAGTAAATTTGTTATTAGAATGGGGTTGCTAAAACTAATGGTCATTATAGCCATAAAGCATTAACGTATGCATCAAGAAATGGCCATTTAGATGTAGTGAAATTACTATTAGAAAAATGTTCTAAAATCAATGATAAAGATTATGATAGTACAGCATTAATAGATGCCTCAGATGGAGGACATATAGCTATAGTAAAGTTGTTACTAGAAGCAGGAGCTAATGTTAACGATAAAGACTCTGAAGGTGAAACAGCATTAATATGCGCTTCAAGAAAAGGACATATAGATGTAATAAAAATTTTACTACAAGTAGGAGCTAATGTTAATGATAAAGATAATATAGAAAAGACAGCTTTAACTTATGCTTTACAATACCACCATGTAGAAGTAATAAAATTTTTACTAGAAAAAGGAGCTGATATTAATTGTAAAAATATAGAAGGCAAAAATCTTTTGAATTATATAAGTAAAAAGCTAAGAGACGAAAAATATGAAAAAAGAGAAAAGTATTTAGAAATAGCATATATGATAATAAGGAAGAAAGCAGAGGATTATATACAGTTGTTCATATCTCTAAATAAAAATGATAATACCAATCAAGAGATGAAAGACGAGATACATAATTATATTAGTCTTCTTTATTCTTTACAAAATTTGCCTGTAGAACTATTTGAAGAAGTTATTAAAAATTTAAGTAGATGTTCATAATTTTAAAATAATTGGATAGCAATATGAAAGAAATTATAGCTTTATGTCTTAAAACTTTTATAAATCATTAATTTTCTATAAATTAATTTAAATAGAAAAATTTTATAAGAGAAAGATTTAATTTTTGACTAACTGTTTTCTTTTTATTTTGTCTTTCTTGTGATATAATTTTTTTCAATATTTAGAGTAATAAAATAAATTTTTATTATAATTAATGTATTTTTAAATATCTTATATTTAAAAAATAATTTTATAAAAGAGGTATAAGTGTTAGATTTAAAATATGTTAGAGAAAACTTAGATTTAGTTAAAGAAAACTTCAAAAATAGAAACTATGAATTTGATATGAATAATTTTATCTCATTAGATAATAAAAGAAAAGAAATTTTAAAAGAGGTAGAATCATTAAAATACTTAAAAAATCAAACTTCTGATGAAATAGGAAAATTGAAAAGTAAAAACATAGACGCTTCAAATCACCTTTCAAAAATGAGTGAAGTAAGTAAAAAAATAAAAGAATACGAAAATAGTTTAGAAGAAGTAGAAAAAGATTTTCATGAAATGCTTTATATTATGCCTAACCTATTTGATTCCTCAGTTCCTATAGGCAGAACTGAAAATGAAAATATTGAAGTTAAAAAATGGGGTGAACCTAAAGAATTTAATTTTAAGGTTAAAGATCATACTGAAATAGGCTCTATAAATAATATTTTAGATTTTGAACGAGCCTCTAAAATGAGTGGAGCAAGATTTGTTGTATATAAAGGAAAAGGTGCTGCTTTAGAAAGAGCATTAATCAATTTTATGCTTGAAACCCATATTTCCAAACACAATTATACTGAAATTATTCCACCTTTGTTAGTTAAAGAGCATTCTATGTATAACGCTGGGCAATTTCCAAAATTTAGGGAAGATAACTTCTCTTCAGATGATAATCTTTTCCTTATTCCTACTAGTGAAGTACCATTAGCAAATTTGCACTCTAATGAAATTTTAGAAGAAGAGGAATTGCCTAAACTTTATACCGCGTATACTCCTTGTTTTAGGAGAGAGGCTGGTTCTTATGGCAAAGATACAAAAGGAATAATAAGGCTCCATCAATTTAATAAAGTAGAACTAGTAAAAATTGTTAAGCCCGAAGATTCTGATAAAGCCCTTAACAAGTTAGTCGAAGAAGCTGAGCATATTTTACAATCTTTAAATCTACCTTATAGAGTAGTGCTTAAATGTACTGGAGATACTGGATTTACTGCTTCTAAAACATATGATTTAGAAGTGTGGTTACCAAGTCAAAATAAATACAGGGAAATTTCTTCATGTAGTAACGTAAAAGATTTTCAAGCTAGGAGATCCTCTATAAAATTTAAGAGAAAAGATTCTAAAAAGAGTGAATTTATTCATATGCTTAATGGTTCTGGGTTAGCAATTGGTAGAACATTTGCAGCAATTTTAGAAAATTATCAAAATGAAGATGGAACATATATAATTCCTGAAGTTTTGAAAAAATATATTATTTAGGAAATAAAAAAAGTATTTTAATTATTAAAATACTTTTTATTTAATTTTTAAAGCAAAATGCATAATTTTTAAAATACTGTTGAGGCTTTTATCAATTTCTTCTAAGTCATTTTCTTTTAAATTTTCTTCTTTATTTCTTTGCATTTCCAACAATGCATAGAAATGTATCATTTCTATTGTAGCTAATTCACCTTGCAGTTCTGCCAAAGTTTTTTTGTCTTCTATTTTTAAAAGTTTTATAAGATGTCCTAGGTCTTGTATTAAGTGTTCTAATGAAATTCTTTTATCTTTATAATTATCTATTTTTTCTAAAATATTATTTAATTGTTCATTACTATATCTCATTTTTACTCCTATGATTATATTTGTACAAATATAATTTAGAAAAACCTTAACAAAAGTCCAAAATTTTTATATTAGGATAAGTATAATAAATTTTTATAATTTTAGCAATCTTCTCTTTCTCAATTTATCAAATTTTTGAATTTTTATTTAATATGATAAAATGATTTTAAAAAATATGAAGAGGGTTTATGAAATTTACTCATTTGAATGTCAAGTCAGATTATAGTATTTTAGAAGGTATAGGTAAAGCTGAAGGTTATCTAGATAAATGTTTAGAACTAAAGATGAATGCATTAGGAATCGCTAACTATGGAACTATGTTTGGCACTTTGAAATTTTATTTAGCTGCTAAAAAAAGGGCGATAAAGCCCATAATAGGTGTTGAAATTAAAAGTGATTTAGGTTCCTTTTTAATTTATGCTAAAAACTTTGAAGGATATAAAAACTTAATAAGATTAGTATCTTTAAAAGAGATAAAAAAAGATGATCTATTAAAGCTAGAAAATGTTATTTTAATAAGTTGTTTTAATAAAAGTTTCTTTAATATTTTCCCCTCAGATTATTCTAAAGAAATAGCTAAAATATTAAAAGAAAAATTTAATGAAGATTTCTACTTTGAAATTTGTAATAATAAATCTGAAGATGAAATGAATATACAAAAAGTTAAGCATTTTGCCTTTTTTTATAATATACAACTAGTAGCTACTGCAAATTCTCATTATATAGAAAAAGAGGATAGTGAGATAAAATATTTAATTTCATCAATAAAAGGTAAAAGTTACTCTAAAGAGGATTTACATTTCAAAACTACTTTGGAAATGTATCAATTATTTAAAGATTATAAAAGGGCTTTAGAAAATTCTAATATAGTTGCTGAAAAATGTAATGTAGAAATAGCTAAAGAAGATTTTATTTTTCCCAAATTGAAAAACTCAGAAGAGATCTTAAAAAAAATAATTAAAGAAGAAGCTTTTAAAAAATACACTTTAAATAGAGATGTAATACAAAGGGTAACAAAAGAGCTCAATATAATAATAGATAAAAAGTTTCAAGATTATTTTTTAGTCGTTAAAGATATAATTGATTATGCTAAATCTAAGAACATATTAATAGGCCCTGGAAGAGGTTCAGCAGCTTCAAGTATAATTTCATACATTTTAGGAATAACAGAAGTCGATCCTCTAAAATACAATCTATTATTTGAAAGATTTTTAAATTTAAAAAGAGTTAAAAAGCCTGATATAGATATTGATATATGTCATGAGAGGAGAGATGAATTAATTGAATATGCTAAGAATAAGTATAATGCTTACCAAATAATAACATTTGGTAAAATGACTCCTAAGCTTCTTTTAATAGAATTTTCTAGAGTTTATAAAGTTAATCTTCATGAATATATAGATGAAAATCTTAAAATTATAAAAAATTCTCCAATTGTTGAGAAAGTTTTAAAATACATAAAAAAATTAGAGGGAAATATTTGGAATCAGTCTATTCATGCTTCAGGAGTAGTTTTATGTGATAATATTTTAAACTATTCACCTTTATTAGATGTAATAACTCAATATGATATGGATGAATTAGAATATCTAGGCCTATTAAAAATAGACCTTTTAGGTTTAAAAACTCTCTCTTTGCTACATAAAACTATTAAGAAAATTAAAGATAGTAAAGATAAAGATATAATTTTAAAAGATATACCTTTAAATGATAACTCTAGTTATAAATTGTTAAAGGATGGGAAAACTAAATATATTTTTCAATTAGAATCGAATACTGCTAAGAAGATATTACAAAAAGTAGACTTAGAGAATATTGAAAATTTATCAATGGTACTAGCTCTCAATAGGCCAGGTCCTTTACAATCAGATATGTTAGAAAGCTTTTTAAATAAGAATGCTAAAAACTTTTTTATCTATCAAGAGCAGATAATGGAATTTGTCTCCTCATTTACAGGATGTAGTCTAGAAGATTCAGAAATTTTAATTAGAATTATCTCTAAAAAAGAGAAAAATCTTCTACTTGAATATGAAAAGAAATTCAAAGAAGATGCATTAAGAAATGGAAAAAATGAAGAAGAAATAAAAGAGGCGTTTAATGAAATTTCTAAATTTGCTTCATATAGTTTCAATAAAGCCCACTCTATTTCTTATTCTTTGCTAAGTTATTACTGTGTATACTTCAAAGCTAACTATTTAGAAGAATTTTTAGCATCTAATATTGATTTAGATTCTTCTCAAATTCAAATATTAAAAGATTATGTAATTATAAAAAATCCAAATATTAATTTATCAAATTTCGACTCTAAAGTTATAGATAAAAAAATTATTTTAGGCTTATCTTCAATTAGACATTTTTCAGAAGAAATTTTAAATCAAATAATTAAAGAGCGAGAAAAATCTTTATATAAAAGTTTAGAAGATTTTATTCAAAGAAACAAAAATATTTCTAAAAACCATTTGAGAATACTTATATTTGCTGGAGCTTTCGATACTTTTGATGGTAGTAGATTTGATAAGTTAGAAATTATTGAAAAAACTAATCAACTTAATTTATTTGCAAATGAAAATAGAAGATTTCTTACTATAGCTCAAGAAAAACAAGAAGAAATAAATAGCTTAGGCGTATATTTATCTTTATATCCTAAATACGATAAAAACGAAAAAATAGGGATAGTTAGAGAATTAGAAAGAAATAGAGCTGCTATATCTTTAGAAAATGAAATAATAGGGATTAGTTTCAATATAGATCTAAAAGTAAATGATATAGTTAAAATAGAAAAAGAAGGCATAAAAAAATTAAATATATCTTATATTAATTAAAGGAAAATTAGTGTAATGATTTTATAAAATATTAATAAAATTATAAAGGAGTAAAAATTAAAATAATGTTAATGAGAAATAGCTGTAGTAGAGATATTACTCATTTAAGCATTACTTATAAGGATATAAATGACGATTTAATAATTGCAGCTATTAAAGGTAAAAAAGACGAAGTAATGATTCTTTTAAGTAAGGGAGCTAATATTAATCATAGAGATAATAGAGGAATGACAGCGTTGGTATATGTTTTACAGAATGGCTATGTAGAAGTAGCTGAATTATTGATAGAAAAAGGAGCTGATG
>JAEWOZ010000115.1 GCA_023399505.1 Fusobacteriota bacterium
GAAGAAATATTTTCCATTTTGCATGTATGTTAGAGTATGAAAATGTAGAAATGTTTAATAAAACTTTAAAAAATATTATCATAGGATCTTGGAAAAAAGAAAAAGCCTCTTTAGAGGAATCTCAAAAATTTGAAGAGAAAGAGCAACTTTCTAAGCTTTATTCTTTGCCAGATTTTAATGATAATATTCCTAAAGATTTACTTAAAAGCGATGTTTTAAAAAGAACATTTGGTGATATTTTTACAGATCATAAAGTTATGGGAACACCTCAAGACAAAAAAACAAAAAAAAGAATATTTTTTAATTAATAAAAATGTTTTAAATTGAAAAGAAGCTTTTATAAAAAGCTTCTTTTTTTAATATACATCTTTTAAATACCTTTTTTCATTTTTTAACTTTTTAATATATTCTAAAGTTTGTTCATCATTTAAAGATCTGTTTTCTTTTATTATACTATAAATAGTAGCTTCTACATCTTTTCCCATCTCTCTAGAACCACATATATAAATGTAAGCACCATTCTCAATCCATTCTAATATCTCTTCCTTCTTTTTTAGTATTAAATGTTGAACATAAGTTTTTTCAGCTTGATCTCTTGAAAAGGCAGTTTCTAATTTTAGAATATTTTTATCTACCCAGTTCTTTAGTTCATTTTCATAATAGAAATCATTTTTAATAGTTTGTGCTCCAAAGAAAAGCCAATTTTTACCATTAGCTTTATTTAATTCTCTCTCTTGTATAAACGCTCTAAAAGGTGCTATTCCCGTCCCAGGGCCAATCATTATTATATCTTTTTCATCACTAGGTAATCTAAATGATGGATTTGGTTGTAAGTAAGATCTTATTTCACTATTTATATCAACATTATTAAAAAATTTAGAACATATTCCTATTCTTTTACCAATAGAAGTTTCATATTCAACTATTCCAACTGTTAAATCTACTTGTTTTTTATTTTTTTTAGGAGATGAGGCCACTGAATAAAGTCTAGGTGTAATTACTAACGCATTTTTAACAAATTCTTCAAAGGTTATATCAATATTTTGATTTTGTTCTAACAAACTTAGAACATTTTGATCCTTAATAAATTTTTTTAATAGATCAACTTTATCACTTTTTAAAAGATATCCCATCATTACTTTTTTAGAACTATTTGGTAGTTTTCCTACTACTAAAGAGACGAGATTTTTGTTTAAATGTTCTAAATCAACATTTTTTATTAAAAACTCTTTTGCACTTAAATTGTTAAATTCCTTAGGAACCTCTTTCAAAAATTTAAGTATTTTAGTTGCTAATTCTTGATCACTAGTTGGATATATTCCAATTGAATCTCCAGTTTTAAAATCTACTTCTTCTTTTAATTCCAATATAATATGTTTAGTTTTTTTTAATGACTTGTTAGTTGTTAGATCGTATCTATCTTTTAATATTGAATTAAAAATTTTCAAATTATAACTCCTTTTTAGACCAAATATGTGTTTTATAAAATATGGAGATATAAGATCTTAGTTCTAATTTATCATTTTTAATTTTAATTTCTGCATAATATTTTTTGCCATTGGATGGATTATATATATTTCCTTTCCATAACTCTTTTTTAAAATCATATGTTAAATCTTCTGATAAATGTAAGCCTATTATCTTTCTATCTCTTTTACTTTTATCTGGATTTTTCGTATCTAGTTTTTCTTTGTCACTAAAATCTTCTCCATCAATCTTAGTTCCTTTTTTATATTTAGGATACTTTAGCCAAATTATTTTAGCTTTATATTTTCCATCTTTTTCATATATTTCAATTATCTCTTTCTTACTTGGACTTATCCATTTCCCTTTTATTTTATCTTCAAGGTTGTTTGAAAGTAAATTAAAAGCTATTATAAAGAAAAATATTAGTTTCATATTTATTTCCTCAATTTTAATATATCATTTCTTCCTACTATTATTGTTAGTAATATCAAAATAATAAAGCCTATTAAATGAACTATCTCTTCTACTTTTTTATTTACTTTTATACCTAGAGCTTCCAAAATTATGAAAATTAGTCTTCCGCCATCAAGTGCAGGAAATGGAAATAAGTTAAATACTCCTAAGCTTAAAGAGATATATGCAGCAATTAAAAGTAATTTCCATATATCGTTTGTATTGTCTTTAATTTGCTTTATTATTCCTATAGGACCTGAAACTTCTTGAGTTTTAAGCTCTCTTTTTGCTAGTTTTTTTACAATTCCAAAACTATTTTTTATACCATTTTTTACTGCTCTGAATGATACCTCAATTGAGCCTAAAAAAGATCTTTTCCACGGATAAGCATAACTAAATAACTTTATTTTATCTTCGCTATTTTCTATTTTTATTATCTCTTTTTTATTATTTCTTTCAACTTCAATTTCTATCATTGGATTCTTTTCATTATTTAATATCAAATTTATAAAATCTCTCCAATTATTAACCTTTATTCCCTCTACATATAGTATTTTATCTCCTAATTTAAAAATACTTTTCCCGTTTTCTATTTTGTTAACGACTGTGGAATGAAAGTTTATATGCCCATTAATTAAATTCATTGTTAAAAATATAAGAAAGGCTAGTAAAAAATTCATTACTACTCCAGCTATTACAACTATAAATTTTTCATGAAATTTTTTCTTTCTAAATATATCCTCTTCTTCACCTAGTTCCATACCTTTGATTTTTACATATCCTCCTAGAGGAACAATTCTTAAAGAATAGGTAGCTAATTTACCTTTTATATCAAATAGTTTAGGGCCCATTCCTATAGCAAATTCTTCAACAGGAATTTTAAAATAAATAGCACTTAAAAAATGTCCTAATTCATGGAAAAAAACCATGAAACTTAAAATAAATAAAGCTATTAATACTGATATGATCATTTTTATCTCCTTAGTAGTTCATCAACTTTTGTTTTTATCTTTTCAAATATATTTTCTCTATTTTCTAGTCCGTCAATTACTAAAAACCTTTCTCTATCTTCTTCCACAATAGCTTTATAACCATCTGCTACTTTCTTATAAAAGTCTAGAGCTTCAGATTCTATTCTATCTAATTTTCCTCTTTTGATGTTTCTTTCATATGCTACTTCCGTAGGAAGATCTATAAATATTGTTAAATCTGGTTTCAAACCTTTAACTGATATTTCGTTTAATTCGTCAATGATTTTTTTATCAATGCCTCTTCCATATACTTGATAGGCTAAGGTTGAATCTATGAATCTATCACATACAACTACATAGCCTCTATTTAGCATCGGCATAATTATTTTTTGTGTATGTTCTACTCTACTTGCATAAAATAGAAATAGTTCTGTCATAGGCTCCATAAATGAAGTTTTTAATATTTCTCTTATTTTTTCACCTACTCCTGTACCACCAGGTTCTCTCGTTGTAAAGATAGGTCTTTGTTGTGATATGTATTTATGTAAAAGATCTACTTGAGTAGTTTTTCCAGAACCGTCTAAACCTTCAAATGTTATAAATAAACCTTGCATCTTTTCTCCTATGTTTTTACTAAAATTCTTATAAAATAATATACAAATGGTGCTACAAATAATAGGCTATCACACCTATCAAGCATGCCTCCATGATTCATTAATAGCTTGCTCATATCTTTAATTCCAGAATCTCTTTTGAAAAGTGACGCTCCTAGATCACCGAGCTGTCCCATTAAGGAAGCTGAGAGTCCTAGAACTACAGCTTTTACTGTGGCTAAATCTTTCAAGTAAAAGTATTTAGCTAAAAGTGCAGCAATTATTCCAAAAGATAATGCTCCTATAAAACCTTCAATAGATTTTTTAGGACTTATATGAGGTGAAAGTTGATTTTTACCAAAGAAGGTGCCAATAAAGTAAGCTGCTGTATCAGCTACAAAAGCTAATAAAAAAGTTGTTAAGAGCCAAAGTCTTCCCTCTTGAGTTCTCATTCCTAAAAATATTACAGGATTGTGTGAAACATCTTTTATAAAAATTAAATAGGAAAATAAAACCGGGATGTAAATTAATCCAAAAATTAGATATGAAATTTCTAAAATAGCCTCTTTTGTCTCTTCCTTAATAACTTTTCTTATAATAAAAGTTATTGTAGTGAAGACTATTATAGATAATGAAAATTTTGTTTTTGGTACTCTTAGTATAGGTGCAAAATAAAAAAATGATGGAATTAACAAACCAATTCCAATTCCCAAAAATTTGTTTATATTAACATTCTTCTTTTCTATCATAGAATAAAATTCATAGAGCATTATTGCTACACACACCTCAATAGCTATTAAAATTAATAGTTCACCTTTTAATAC
>JAEWOZ010000130.1 GCA_023399505.1 Fusobacteriota bacterium
CTTAGATATTCTTTCTAATGTATTTAAGTCTCTAAGAAAATTTTGACCTAGGCTTTTTTTAAATCTAAAGCTCATTTTAATAACACCAAATTCTATGTAATAAAGGAATAAATATTAAAAATTTTAAAAACATACTATATACATTACCCATCTAATTTATTATTTTATTTTAACATTTATGAAAAAATTTATCAAAAATATTTTCCTTTATGAATTAAATCTAAAAATGCTAAAAATTTTTAAAATTCATTAACAAAAAATAAAGAGAGCAATTAATAATAGCCTCTTCACAAATCTTTTAAGTATAAAAATATATTCTTAATTACTAATTACTTATTAGATAATAATTTAATTATTTTTTTAACCTTAGCTTTTTTAGCTATGGATAGAGCTGTATCTCCTTTATTGTTTTGAATAGTAGAATCAGCCCCAGCTTCTAATAATAATTTTAATATTTCTGTTTCGCAATTCGTTGAGGCTGCAAGAATTAAAGCTGTTTCTCCATTCTTATTTTGAGTATTAACATTTGCTCCTGCTTTTAGTAGAAATCGCACTGCTTCGGTTTGATAATACTTTGCTGCAAGCATTAAAGCCGTTTCTTCATTATTATTTTGAATATTAGAATCAGCACCTGCTTCTAAAAGTAATGAAACTACTTTTGGCTGACAATTCCTTGATGCAAATATTAAAGCTGTTTCTCCATTTTTATCTTGGATATTAACATTTGCCCCCGCTTCTAGCAATAATTCTACAGATTCCCATGAAGAGAGAAATAGCGCTGTAGCTCCTTTAAAATTTTCAATATCAACTTTGGCATTATGAGCTAATAATAGCCTAACTACTTCTACTTGTGCACCATTAGAAGCTTTAATCAAAGCTGTATCACCAAGATTATTCTGAATATTAACATCAGCTCCTGCTTCTAACAATAATTTTACTAAGTCGCATTGTCCATTTGATGATGCTTTAATTAATTCTGTATTTCCAACATTATTTTGAATATTAACACTAGCACCTTTTTCTATTAATATTTTTACTGTTTCTATGTAGCCGCAATGTGAAGCTTTGCTTAAAGCTGTATCACCATTATTATCTTGAATATTAACATTAGCATTGTTATTTAACAACAAACTTACTATTTCCTTATAGTTTCTTAAAGTAACGCATATTAACGCTGTGATCCCAGAATTACTTTGAACATTAATATTAGCACTATTTTCTATTAACAATTTCACTATTTCTGTATGACCTTTTTCTGCAGCTAATAATAAAGCTGTATATCCAAGACAACTTTTAGCCTCAATGTTTATCTCTGGTGATTTTAATAATAATTTTACTATATCAATATGCCCATTAAACGAAGCTTTTATTAATGCCGTTTCTCCATTAATGTCTTGAAAATTTACATTTGCACCATCTTCTAAAAGTTTTTCTACTTTTGAATCCTTACCTTCAAAAGCTGCATTTAATAGCTCTTCATTTATACCTTTACTAATTACAAATAATTTATTAATATTTTTATTACAATTGCTTAACAAAAACATTAATAATGTTAATAACATATATTTATATTTCATATTAATTTTTCTCCTAAATTTATATAAATTAATCAAAAAAATTTAAAAAGTACCCTATACTACTTCACTTTTAAAAAAGATTATTAGATACATTTAATTAAATTTTAATCTTATACTTTCTCGAATATTATCACTTAACAAATAAAATGTAAATATTTTTTATAAATTTTTTAATAGCATGAAGATTATTTAAAAAAATAGACTATTAGAATTAAATAGTCTATTCATTGATGCTAGTATTATTTTAAAGATTATAAATGTACAGGATAAACGTTTTTAAATTCTCTTAGCTCTCTTTTTGCTTCTAGAGTTTTTTCTAAAGTATCAAAATAACCTATAACTATATAATAGAAAGAATCAAATTTATAATATAAGGCTCTATATCCTTTATTTTCTAAATAAGTTATAGCTCTCTTTAAATTATTGAGATTCTTTTCTACAGTTACATTTAATACATAATTTTTTGTAATATTTGAGCTATCTAAAGCAAGGTTATATTTTTTTAAAAAAGCAATCTCTTCTTTTTTGTAATTGGAATTTCTAGATCTCTCTTTTTTTACAAATACTAATTTATCTACTAAATCTTTATTTAAGTTTATGTTCTTATCTATAAATGGATTCCATAAAGCTAATGAAATATAAGAAAAAACAGATAAAAATATTAAAATCCTAGAAATCATTTTTCTCCACACTATTCATTCATTATTAAATTCATTATAATATTTTAACATTTGTAAAAAAATTAATCAAAAAAATTTAAATAAAAAAACCATAGAAATTAAACTATAGTTTTTTTACTTTCTTTACGTTGTACACTCTCTTGTCTTTGGAAGCTAGCATTACTGCTGCCACTTCTGCTTAGTTTTCTGCTAGGACTATTTTCTAGCTTCTTTGTTTCAGCTTCTGGGTTTAAATAATAATTTATTAATTTTAGACCCTTCTTTAGCTTTTCAGTAGAATCTTTTTTCTGTGAACTGAAGTAGCTATCTTCAATTTTATCTATTATTTTTCTTATTACTCTTTTTTCTTCTTTTGTTAAAGGATGGATGTCTTCATATTTTGCATCATTCCCTAATCTCTTTTTATTAGCCATATATTTTACTAATGATTGTTTTAATATTTGTTTAATACTGTAGTCACTTACTCTATATTCTTTTAGTTTGTTCTCAAAAGCGTCTTGGCTACCTGATCTTCTTAAAGCACTCTTTCTTGAACCAGTTCTCTTTTCTACGCTCTCTTCATCTAATTTTAGTTCTCTAAGAACCTTTTTTAAAAATTCTTTAAGATTTAATTCTGCATTATGTTCATCGTAAATATTTCTAGTATTTACAGGACTCATAAAATTATCCAATGCAACAGGGAACTCTAGATTCATCTCTCTAAAGTTAAGTAAATTATATAAATCTTTATAAAGATCTAAGAATTCAGTATATTTCAAATCTTTTGCATTGTCATTTACACTAGATATTTTTTCAAATTTAGCCACCAATGCTACTAATTCATCTACTATAGGTGAATTATATAAATCTGGTATAAATTCTAATATGTATACTCTTTTCTTTAGAACTTCTTTATAGAAGTTTACTATATTTTTTACAGCTTTTTCTAAATTAAATGAGGTTTCTAAAGATGCTTTTGTCATCTCTATAATATTTTCTCTCATTGAAAATTGTAAAGCACTTATAAACTCTTCAGCATTTATATATAAAGTATGATATTTCACTTCATCATTACCTTCTAATTTAACTCTTATAGCAGTTACAGATTTATTTTCTACCTCAAATAGATCACATAAATCATTATACTTTTTTATGAAAGGAATAATATTATTATTTAATAAACTTATTATAGATTTATTATTACTTAAATTTTTTGTCTCCAACTCTTCAATCTTACATGCCTCTTTATAAATAGAGTCAATTGCATCTTTAAACTTAATGGCTGTCTCTCTCACAGCTTCTTCACTATCTTCCAACATTGAAGTAAGAATTACATTTATTTTTTCATCTTGATTTAACTCTTTTAAGAAACGAACTAAGCTATCGGAATTTGTAGTTAACAGATCTTTTAGTTTTATTTCTCTTCCTATCTTATTGTTTTCAGCAAAGAATCTCTTAATTTTTTCAAAAACAGTATGATAAGTGATACTTATACCTATAACGTTATCTTCATCAGCTGTTGTACCTATGTTAAAATTATAAGTCTCTTTTATTACTTCTTCTAAATCTTTATTCCAGCTTATAGCATAGTTATAGATATCACCTGCTATTTTATCTCTAAATTTTTCATATCTAGTTATACATTCAAGAGCTTTTTGGAATGGACGATCATCATTTGATGTTTTAGAACTAACTGAAAGTTTATCTTTTGAAACAATAGGCTTTAAGGTGTTAATTGCCTCTTGATACATCTTTTTTAATTGTGCTAATTTTGAATCGAAGTCTTGCGCTTCATCAGGAATAAACTTGTTTATTCTTAGTTCAAAAAGCAGCCCTGTCATATGAAGATATTGATTTTCCCAATATTTAATTAAACTGTACATTTCAAGAGAAGCTACACCTTGTCTCTTTTTTAATTTTTCAATAGTATTTCTAGCACTCTTTATACTATCTAGATACCTTTTATTACTTGTTTTTATATGTGTTACTCTTGGACTACTTTTGATACCATTTAATTCTTCATGAAAAGAGATAACAATTATTTGTTCCATCATAATACTTGCATTCTTAGTAACACCGTTTTCTAATTCTGCCTTATGTAATTTTGTATTATTTAAATAATACTCTATACCTTTATGGATATTTTTGAAGGTTATATAGGCACCGCCACCATTTTCAGCATCTTTTATAACTAATTCTGCTTGAGGTATTGTAACAATAGATGTTTCAGCATTCAATAAGTTACCTTCTTGTGTTCCTCTAACAACTATATTATATTTTTTACCTACCTTTAAATCTCTAAT
>JAEWOZ010000031.1 GCA_023399505.1 Fusobacteriota bacterium
CATACAAACTCTTCAACTACTAAAAATTCTGATCATGTTTCAAAAATTAGAGGGGGTACCCTTGAACTTGATGCGCCAGAGACAGATGTAGATGCAGCTACTGATGTTGAGCTAGAAAAGCTTAAAGCTAATAAAGAAGCTGACTTAAAGCTAAGAGCTCAACAAGAGGAGATAGAAAGAAAAAGTAACACTCATAGTGCTACATTTAGCATGGGTTTTTCAGGAATAGGAGTAGCAGGATCTACTTCTCATGATCATGTAATAACTAGAAAAGAAAATACTCAAAATACTAATATAAAGTGCCTAGATGGAACTAAAGTGGATGCATCAGGTAATAATCTTAATGTAGATGAAACTGTTAATGGAGGAGAAGCTTCTACAAGAGATGCTAGAGATGATCTAGAAGTTGTAAATAGCTATAAGGCAAACGCTTCAACAAATTTAAATTTGTCAGGAGTACCAACTTCTGTAAGTGTTGGCGTATCGATTGAGAAAGGTTCTAAAAGAAATCATAATAAAGTAAAAGCAACAGGAAAGGCAAAGAAAATAGAAGAAGCTGACTATAATCATATATATGGAGCGGGCTTAGGTCTATCAATTGATCTATTAAATCCAGTTAATACTTTGAGAAACCTTCTTGGCTCAATTAATGAAATAGAATTTTCCTTTAAAGGCTATGGAGCAAAAGTTAATTTAGCTGCTTATAGAAAATTTTATGATTCTATTAAATCAAATAAAAATTCAAGACGAAAATTTCTTAAAGCAATTAGTAAAGTTCAAAAAGAATTAGAAAAAGAAACTGATAATGAATTCGATGAATTTGAGAAAAATAAATTAAATAATGATAATGAGAAAAAAGCTTCTGAAAAAGATGAAGCAGAGCTCAAAGAGAATACTAAGAAAGATAAATCAGAACTTAAAGAAGAGGCTACAAAGGATTTAGAAAAAATAAAGGTTATTGCTTTAAATAAGACAGTAAATGATGAAGTTGAGAAAGGTAATATAACTGAAGCGCAAGCAGAAAATATTCATAAAAGAATAGATGAAGCACTTTACAGTTTCATAAGTACAGCAGTTCAAACTGGAGAATTAGTTAAAAATGCTCTTTACGATACAGCAGAGAAATTTGGCGTTCCTAAATCAGTAATAAAAGTAGCATTCAGCTTAGTGAGCCAAGGAATGAAAGTAAGAGGATATTTTAGCATTTCATGTTGGGTTGCAAAAGGTTTATATTATGCAGCTGACAAGTCAGGCCTAAAAGATGCCGCAGTAAATTACTTAAAAGGTAAAGGATATGAGAAGACAGCTGAAATTATAGTTGAGATAGCAACTGGGACCTTATGTGCAGTAGCTGGTTCTAAGATAGGAAATGCTATAAAAAACAGCGAAACAGTAAAAGAGATAACTAAAAAAAGTAAAGAAACTTTAGCAAAGACTAAAGAGAAGGTATCTGACTTAGCAAAACAAACTAAAGAAAAAGTAAAGCAAGGAGTGAACAATCTAAAAGAAAGTTTAGAGCCAAGTACACAATTAGTGGATGCAGCAACAGGAAGAGTTGTAAATGTAAGTAATATAGATGATTTTATTAGCGGAGAGACTAAAACAATATACCCTGAAAATAATGCATCAAGTAACTTAAAACAATTTGCTTCTAATTCTAAAAAAGCATCTAATGTATCTAACAAAAATTTTAAGCAAGGTAATAGAAATCATAATTCTATTGTACAAGCTTCAAAATTAAATGAAAACAAGCCAAATTCAAATAACAAAAGTACTAAAAAACCAACCGCTCCATATAGAAGAGAACTGTTTGAAAGAGAAGGTAAACCAAAAAATGCAACCACTATGAAAGCTGCAGCTATTGAAGAGAAAGGAAAGCAAATTTTAAGGTCTGAAGAAACTGGAAAAAATTATGATCACATTACAAAAGCTGCAAACGCAAAGAGAGGTATACTGAACAATATAATAAAAGAAAAGAAAAAGTTAGATTGCCCTACTTTATCGCTTGAAGAAAGACAGGAAGCTCAAAAAAGGCTTTCTGAATTTAGCAAAATGCTTGATAATGTAAATTGCAAAAAGCACACTAAAAAATAACTTAGGAGAAAAATAAATATGATAAACTATAAAACATATGATTTATACACTATAAGATTAAAAAATAGAATTGAAGGGTTGAAAATTAATATAGCTAGAATAGGACATCAGCTAAAAAGCTATGATCTTGATAGAGTAGCTAAAAAACTTCTAGAAAATGATCTTAAAGAATCATATGACTATTTAAAAGAGATGCAAAAGGAATATAATGAAATTTAATGATATAAAGTCCCATTTTGAAGAATTTGGATTTCTCTCTAATAAACACTTAATTGAATTAAAAAGATATATAACAATTAACGAATATAAATCAGAGGCCATTTATTTAGCATCATATTGTAGTGCAGTGGAGTTAGCAAATAATATAGCAAGCTTATGTAAACATAAAGATGAATATATAAGAGAAGAAGTGATGGCTTGCTTACTAGGATATATGAGATTAAG
>JAEWOZ010000095.1 GCA_023399505.1 Fusobacteriota bacterium
GCTTATAGGTATGCCTTTTGATCATCTACTAGATATATCAAATTTAGAAGAGAATGAAAATTTAATTAAAGATTTAGCTATGGGAAATACTATAAGCTTTAACTTGAAGGTTAAAAGAAAAGATGGAGAATATTTTCCAGCTCATATTAAAGGTATCCCTTTTGAATTAGAAGATTTCCACGCCGTAATGTTTATTATTAAAGATCTTTCATATGAAAGATTATTAGAAAATGAGATAAATGAAAGTAAAAGTAAAATAAAAAATCTATTCATTAACACACCTGCTGTTAGTTTAGTAATAAATTTAAAAGAGGGTGGAAAAATAATAAAGGCTAATAAAGCAGCTTCAGATTTCTATGGTTTTAGCGAAGAGGAGCTTTTAAAATTAAGTATAGGTTTTTTAACAATCCAATCACCTAATGATAGTTCATTTCCTTTTAAAATTAAAGTAGGAATAGAAAAAACACAACATAAGACAAAAGAGGGTCTCATAAAGGATGTTATAGTATATTTTACTCCTTTAAATAATGATACTGACACTATGGTATTAGTTGTACATGATTTAAGTCAGATAAAAAGAGAAAAAAGAATACTGTTTTATCAAAAAAATATCCTTAAAAGTATATTAAATTATCAAGAAGATATAATTTTTTACTTGGATAATCATCTAAAATATAGTGGTGTAAATAAAGTATATGAAGATTATTTTAAAGTAGATGGGGAAAGTTTAGTAGGTGTAAATTACGAAAACTTAATTCCAGAAGAAAATAATGAAAATACTGAAATTATAAAAAATAATAAAAGTATTGTTTACGAAAAATGGGTGTCAGGAAAAGATGGTAACAAAAAACTGTTTAAAATCTTTAAACATCCTATAGTAGACGAAAAAAACAATACAGTAGCTTTATTATGTATTTTGAAAGATATCACTTCTTTAAGAATAATTGAAGAAGAATTAAAGAAAACTAAAAGTGAAATTGAGCCTACTAAAATATTTAAAGGAAACTTACTTGCTAATTTAAGCCATGAAATAAGAACACCCTTAAATGGGATTATAGGTATAGCTAATATGCTATTAGATACTAAATTGTCTAATGAACAGCTTAAACTTTTAGATATAATAAATCGTTCCTCAAATTCTTTGCTGAAAATAGTAAATGATATTTTAGACATTTCCCAAATGGAATCAGGAAAATATAAAATTAATGAAACTAGATTTTCGCTTGAAGAGGTAATAGCAGAGATATGTGAAATATTTAAACCACAAATTATTAAAAAAGAGTTAGATGTGAGTTATAAAATCTCTTCAGATATACCTTCAGAGCTGATAGGCGATGCTTATAAATTAAGACAAATTCTTTTAAATCTTATAGGCAACTCCCTAAAGTTTACGGATAAAGGTAAAATAAGCATTGACGTTAATTTAATTGAAGCATTTGAAAAAGAGGGAAATGAATTTATTTTTGCGAGATTCAAAATTTCTGATACAGGTATAGGAATAAAAGAAAAAGATAAAGGAAAATTATTTAAAGCATTTAGCCAAACTAATTCAGAAGCTAATAATAGTAATTCTGGAACAGGATTAGGTTTAGTTATAACTAAAAAACTAGTAGAAATACTTGGAGGGGTAATAGAAGTTTCAAGTACTTATGGTAAAGGCTCTGTATTTAGTTTTTCAATTAAATTTCAAAAAGTTAATATCATAAATAAAGTGTTTAATAAGGTCGCAGTAACCGGTGATATTAGAGAGGAAGGTAAAAATTTTGCTTTCAATATATCTAATTCAAACGGAACTAATTTAACTATATTTGAATCGTCTGAAAATTTTGATTATAAAAAGGAATTAGATTTAGTTATTATAATAAATGACATTGATTTACACGAATATTTGGAAAAAAATTCAAATAAAATTTTAAAACTAAAAGGTGTTAAAGTACTTATAACAAAAAGCATGCCCTCAGACAAAGAGATTGAACTTATGAAACAAAGTAATATTTTAAGTTTATTAGTAGCTCCAACAAGTATGCATGAAATTAATAGTGTTTTAAAACATTTAGCTACAGAAAAGAATTCTGAATTTAAGGTATGGGATTTTTCAAAAATCAAGAGAAAAGAAAGAATAATATTGCTAGAAGATAATGAAATAAATAGCATCATAATATGTGATTTAATAGAAAAAGCTGGTTTTGAGATAGCTAGTTATTCAACCACCCAAGCTGCTTTAGACAAGGAAGATTTTAGAAATGTTGATTTAATATTAGGAGATATAAACATGCCTGATATTAATGGAATAGAAACAACATCTATTATAAGAAAAATAACAGAAAATTTTGAAAAATATATTCCTATTATAGCTATTACAGCTTATGCATTACCAGGAGACAAAGAGAAATGTATAAAAGCTGGTATGGATGATTACATTACAAAGCCTATTGATAAAGAAGTTTTATATGAAAAAATAGAAAAACATTTGAAAGATAGATTCAAAAAAAATAAAATAATAGATGAAGCCACTATAGAAGATGCCTTTAGTAAAAACTATGATCTAATATTAAAAGTTATTAAAATTATTAAAAGTAGTCTCCCTAAAAAAATAGAAAACTTAAAGAAGGCAATTCAAGAGAATAATTTTAAAGAGATTGAATCTATTGCACATACTCTCAAAGGAACTTTAGGAAGTATTAAACCTCAAGGTATAATGGAGATATTAGAAAAATTAGAAAATGATTCAAAATTAAAAGAAAAAGAGAATTACTTTAATGTTACTGAAATTTTAGAAAAAAAGTTAGATATATTGATGAAAGATATCAAAAACATTGAGGAAAAATTAAAAAAGAAATATATTGAATAAACTTCAAGTAGATGATATAATTCTCCCTATTGAAAGCATATTTAATTTAAAAAATTTGATTTATTTGTTGCTTACTATTATAATAGTAGTATAATAAAAACCAAATTGAATAAGGTGAGAAATGAGTTACCCTATAGAAAGTTTTACGTATAAAATAGATGATGAAGATAAAGAGTTAGATGTCATAGGAAATGTGATGATAAGAGATAGAGAATATATGGTAACTGATGATGGTTATAATAACAAATATGTCTTTTATATTAACGAAGAAGAGGCGCTTGATTTAATAGAAGATGAAGATTTGAGTGAGTATATTCTTAGCCAATGGAGAGATGAAAGATATGGCACATCAGCAAAAGAAAATGATGATTGGGATGACAATGATTATGCCGATTCATATGATGATGAGGATGAAGCTATTGAAGAAAATTTACATATAGTTGAGGAAGAAGACGAAGAATTTGATTTTTAAAAATTATAAAAATAAAGTGAAATGATGTTCATTATAATATTTTTGTTTTTATCCTCATTAATTCATTGCAGTGATGGAAACTTACTTTTTATAAATGTCTATGATATAGAAGAGTTAAAATTAAAAGAAAGAATAATCTCTTTTAATTTTGATAATAAAACTGCAGAAAAGTTTATTGAAAAATATTCTTATTCTGTTTTTTCATATTGTCTTTTAAATAATACTAATTATTTTGAAAAAAATAACAATTATAGAGAATTAATTTTATATAAGTATAAAATTAATAATAAGCGTTACAAACCAAAAATCTATAATAAATTTTTACTTTTAGAGAATTTAAAAAAAGTTTTTTACTCTAATTTAGATAAAAATATTGCACTAAAAATTGCTGAAATTTATAGTCAATATAAAAACTATGAAGATGCAGAAACTTTTTCTATATTTTCGCAGCCATATAACATAAATATTAAATATATATATGAAAATGATAGTTTAAGAAATAGGCTTTCATTTGTCAATAAAGAGATAGAGTATATTTCTTCTAAAATAAGTAACAAAAGAGAATTAATTAAAGAGGCTAATAACTCTTTTCAAAATAAAAAGTTTGACATTGCAAAAGCATATTATAAAAAACTTTTAATAGATCCTAAAATATTAGATAAAGAAGAATACAAAAATATTCTTCTAAAATTAGGAGAAATAAATTTTTTCCAAAATAATTACAGAGATTCTTTAGAATATCTAAAAAAATCAGAAAAGATTTTAACAATTCAAGAAAAAACTGTGTGTCTATATTACATTGCTTTATGCTATTATAAGACAAAAGAGTATAGAAAGGCTTTAAACTATTTTGAAAATATCAAAAAATTTTACCCTTTTACAATATGGGAAACAAAAGCGTCTATTTATATAGAAAAAGTAAAGAGTGAGATTTAATTAATAATCTATTAAAAATAGAAAAAATATCCAAAAAAAGGAAAAGCTTTTATATCGGTTTCATAAAACTAAAAAATTGAATAAAAATTAATATAATGTTAAAATTTATTTAATGTAACATAAAATTACTTTTTAAGATCAAAGAGAATGAAATATATTGAAAAACATACTGATAATATTATATTTAATACTATTTAATTGCGCTAAAATCATTGATGTAAATAAATATAGTATTAATAAAAGCTCTGAAGAAGAGCCAAAATTAAGAAATAAAAACGATATAGAAGAGCAAAAATTAATAAAAGCTGTTAAAGAAGGCAACAAAAATGGAGTTATAAAAATTTTGAAAAAAGGTGTTAACTTAGATTATGAAGACTATAAAAACAGGACTCCATTAATGTATGCCTTAGCTGGATCTAAGAAATCAATAGTAAAAATACTTGCTAATGCTGGATGTGATATTAGTAGAATATATGTTTTTGATGAATTTTTTAATTGGAAAACTCATTATAAGTTTTTAAAATTATTAATAAAAAGAGGTCATCTAGATGTTAATTCATATGATGAAGAAGGAAATACTCTTATAAAATATTGTTTACATTATTTTGAATATTGTCTCCACCAAAAAGATAGTTTTGAAGAAGATTGTCCGTTTCATCGTCTTCTAAATTATATTGTAGTAAGAAACTTTAATTTAAATTATATTAACATTAAAGGGGGAACACCTTTAACAAATGCACTGCTTTCATATGATTATTATGCAGTAAAATTATTTCTTCGCCATGGAGCTGCACCAAATGTTTTAAATACTCATGGAAATAGTCCTTTAATGGAATTTGTAAGGGAAGAGAATAATCTTTATGGTTTTGAATACTCACTTAAAAATTATTATATTGAAAATATTATAAAAATACTTATAAAATTTGGAGCTGGTATTAATATAAAAAATAGTTATGGCGATACAGCCCTAACTTTAGCTATTAGGGCTTCCAATTTAAAAGCAATAGAAATTTTGTTAAAACTATGTACTAATGAACCTTTAAACAGTAATATAGAAGGAGATGCTATATCTGCGTCTATAAAAAGAATTGGCGAAGTTTTGAAGGAATATTCTCATTTGAAAAATAATAAATTTATTTTAAAGAAATCAATTTACATACTTAGAATGGTACTAGCTTCCGCTTCATTAAAATCAAAAGATAAGGATTTTCTAATAAATAAAAATCCTAATATAATAGAAAACCTTAAATTAATAAAACATCTATTAAATATAACGACCAAAAACAACAAATTTTCAAGACTCTTGCCTTCTTATGATACTTATTCAAATAAAAATAGAGTATTTTTTATTAAGGATATAGACATTGATAAAGATTTTAAAAATAATTTAATTAAAAAAATGGATGCTTTAATTTTTCATCATGATAGTTTCATTTTTAGGAATAGTAGTCTCCTAATAGAGAGTTTTCTTAAAGTAGTAAAATTATGTAATTTGGAAAAAAGAAAAGATGTGAAAGAAGTAAATGAAACTTTAAAGAATTCTTTAATTAATTATTACGTTGATAAAATGAATAATAGAGAGGGATATGAAGAAAGATTTTTAGGATTATTAGCTATTGTAAAAAGTAAAGTAAATATTATTATAGGAGACTTATACTCTTATGTGAAAAAATTCAATTCAAAATAAAAATGCTAAAAATTATATTGAAATAACTGTAAAATCATTTAAGATTTCATAAAACTAAAAAATTGAATAAAATTTTATATAATGTTAAAATAACTTAATATTATATAAAATTATTTCCTAAAGCAAAAGAGATAAGATATGTTGAAGAGTATATTGATAGTATTATATTTAGTGTTATTTAATTGTTCTAAAATCATAAACATGGATAAATACAATAATAAAAGTTCTAAGGAAGAGCGAAATTTAAAAGAAGAAAAAGATATAAAAGGACAAAATTTAATAAAAGCTGTAAAAGAGCAGGATAAAAAGAAAGTTATAAAAGCTTTAAAAACAGGTTCTGATGTAAATTATGAAGACTATAAACAAAAAACACCATTAATGTATGCTTTAGCTGGTTCTAAAGAATCAATTGTAAAAATACTTCTTAATTCTAAAGCTGACATTAGTAAGATATACGTTTTTGATAAATTATTTAAATGGGAAACCCATTTTAAGTTTTTAAAAATGCTAATAAAAAAAGGTTATTTGAATGTAAATACACATGATTATAAGGGAAACACACTCTTAAAATATTTTTTACACTATTTTGAATGTTGTTCCCATGAGAACGGAAGACTTGATAAAGTTTGCCCATTCCATAAACTTTTGAATTATATTATAGAAAAAAATTTTAATGTAAATTATAAGAATATTAAAGGTAATGTCCCTCTAGTTAGTGCTCTACTTTCATATGATTTATATGCAATAGATTTGTTGTTACGTAATGGGGCAGATCCGAATGCTTTAAATAATTATGGAAATAGTCCTTTGATGGAGTTTCTAGAAGTCAAACCTACTCATTCTACCCTTGAGGATTCAATATTTGTAGCGAAAACTAAATATACGGAAAATATTATAAAGCTCCTCGTAAAATTTGGTGCAGATATTAATATAAAAAACAGCAGTGGTGATACACCTTTGATTTTAGCAGCTAAGTCTCATAATTTAGAGGCATTAAAAACTTTATTGAAATTATGCGTTGATAAAGTAAATAAAAATAAATTAGGAGATGATGCACTAATTACAGCTGTAAAGAAAGTGGATATAGTTTCAGGAAAATTAGTAGAATATAATGAATATTACAAATACATTATATCTATGGATAACAAAAAAGAAATTATAAAAAGGCTTGTAGTTTCAGGCAAAGATGATGTTGACACAAAGGATAAGGATGGTAATACACCTTTAATTTTAGTAGTTAAAGCCTCTAACTTAAAATTGGTAAAAACTTTATTAAAACTTAAAGCTAATATATTTGTTAATAATAATTTAGGAGAAAATTCTTTAATTGTAGCTATAAAGAAAATAAATGAGATTTCTAAAAATTCCTCGAAAATAGAGAATAGTCAATTTATAGAACAATCTAAGCTAAAGTATAATAAATTTATTCTTAAAGAATCAATTCTCGTACTTAAAAAATTGTTAGAATTTGCCCCTTTGGACTTAATAGATGTAGATTCCTTAATAAATGAAAGTCCTAATACAATTCAAAATCCTAAATCATTGAAATTGATATTAAATATGTTATTTGAGAATAAAAGATTCCTAAAACTTTTATTTTATAAAAATAATCATCTGAGTATAAAAAGAATAATTTGTTTTAAAAATTTTGATATTAACGAAGAACTTAAAAATAAAATAATTGAAGAGATAGAAGTAGAAAAATTACTTTTTTACGATACTTTTACTTTTAAAAGTAAAAGTCTTCTAATAGGAACCTTTTTCAGTGTAGTAAAATCATATAATTTAGAAAAAAGAGACGATGTAAGAGAGATAAATATTAATTTAATTGATTCACTAATTGATTACCACATTGATAAAACAAATAATAAAAATGATGGATATGAAGAAAAATTTCTTAAAAAATTAGATATTATAAAGAGTAAAATAAATACATTTACAGGAGATTTATATTTCCAAATAAGGAAATCTAAAAAGAATAAAAAGTAAGTTAATAGTAAAATAAATAATTGAATAAAATTTTTTTCCATATTATCTTGCTTTATGTTATTATAAGACAAAAGAGTATAAAAAAGCTTTAAATTGTTTTGAAAATATCAAAAACTTTTATCCATTTATGATAGTGGGCAAAAAAGCTTTTATTAATATATAAAAAAATAAAAGTGAGGTTTAATTTAATGAGCAGTACTATAGAGAGTGAAATATTAAGTAAGAAGTTAGAAAAATTAGATAAAATAAGAGAGAAAAATATTTATCCTTTTGGTAAAAAGTATGATAAAAAGCATAATATAGGCGACATTGAAAAAGAAGAGCTAGAAGTAAAAACAGCTGGAAGAATTATGTCATATAGAAGACAAGGAAAAGCTAGTTTTGGTCATATTGAAGATTTAAGCGGTAAAGTTCAATACTATGTAAAAGAAGAAGAAGTTGGCACTGAAAACTATGATATATATAAACTTCTAGGAATTGGAGATATAGTAGGAATAGAAGGTACTACTTTTTTTACTCATACAGGCGAACTAACTATAAGAGTAAAGAAATTTGAACTCCTATGTAAAAATATAAGACCTCTACCTGAAAAATATCATGGTTTACAAGATGTTGAACTAAGATATAGGCAAAGATATGTAGATTTAATAATGAATAAAGAGGTAAGAGAAACTTTTAAGAAAAGATCTAAAATAATAAGCTATATAAGAAATTACTTAGAATCAAAAGACTTTCTAGAAGTAGAAACACCTATGATGCACCCAATCCCTGGTGGAGCATTAGCAAAACCTTTCGTTACGCACCATGAAGCTTTAGATATAGAACTTTATCTGAAAATAGCTCCTGAACTCTATTTGAAGAGATTAGTAGTAGGTGGTTATGAAAAGATATTTGAAATTGGAAGAAATTTTAGAAATGAAGGAATATCTACGAGGCACAACCCAGAGTTTACATCTATTGAAATCTACTGGGCATACACAGATTATAAAGATATGATGGAACTAACTGAAGATTTAATCTCCTCATTAGCAAAGGAAATTTGTCAAACAGAAGTAGTTGAATATGAAGGTATTAAATTAGATTTTTCAAGACCTTGGAAAAGAATTTCTTATTTAGAAGCTATTAAAGAATTTACAGGATATAGTGTTGAAAACATTAGTAAAGAAGAAGCTATGAAAATAGCTAAGGAGTTAAAGATAGAATTTAACGCTAAAGGATCTTTACAAAGTATAATAACAGCACTTTTTGAAGAGAAAGTAGAAAAAAACCTTATACAACCTACATTTATATATGGGTTCCCTAAAGAGGCTTCTCCTTTAGCAAAAAGTAATCCAGAAAATCCTGAAATGGCTGATAGGTTTGAACTTTTTGTATTTGGAAGAGAGTTAGCTAATTCATATTCAGAGCTCAATGACCCCATGGAACAAAGAGCTAACTTCGTAACTCAATTAGAAAATAGAGAATTAGGAGACGAAGAATCTCATAGAATGGATGAAGATTTTATACAAGCTTTAGAATATGGAATGCCACCTACAAGTGGTTTAGGTATAGGTATAGATAGATTAATTATGATATTAACAAATTCTCCTTCCATAAGAGACGTAATATTTTTTCCTCAAATGAAACCTAAAAAATAGTTATAAAAAAATAAGAGCTTAATAGGCTCTTTTTTAATTTTAATTTACAAAAATACAATGAAATGTTAGTATTGTTGAAAAATAAATAGGAGAATTAATGAAAAAATTAATATTAATAATTTTATTAGCAGCCTGCAGTAGAATTATTAAAAACTTAAAAATTAAAAATAAAAATATAAATGAAAAATTAATTAAAGCTATTAATAACGGCAAAAAAGATAAAGCTATAAAATTGATAAATGATGGTGCCAATATTAACTTTTATCATCATAATAAAACAGTTTTGGAATGGTTAATATATAATAAAAACTTAGATATTATGAAAGTAATTATAGAAAAAGAGATCAGTATAAATGAAGATAACATAAGAAAAATATATGATTTAGCATTGAGATGTCATAACTATAAATTAATTGAAATAATGGAATATCAGTATGATTTAGAAAATGTAATAGAGAGTAAAAAATATTTTTTATTTTTATGTTATAGCTCTAACGAAGAGAAAATTCAAAAATTTGTTAAAGAAAATGAAATAACTTCCAAAGAATTCAACAATGCTTTAGTTGCTGCTTCTTTAAAAGGCAAAATAAAAATAGTAGAGCTATTGATAGAAAAATATAAAGTCAATTTAGAAACTACTTACGGAAATAATGCTCTAACAATGGCAGTTAAAAATGGTCATATAGAAATAGTAAAATTATTAATAGATAAAGGAGGAAATTTTAACATTCTTGATACTTACAATAATACCCTGCTAATGTTAGCATCTAAAGAAAATCATGAAAATATAGTGAAGCTATTAATAGAAAAAGGATGTAAAATTAATTATAAAAATTCATCAAGAGAAAATGCACTCTTATTGGCAGTAGAGAAAGGAAATATAGGGATAGTAAAACTGTTAATAGAAAGTGGTGCTATTATTGAAGAAACACGCAAAATTGAAACCCCCTCTTTCATAGATTTAATAGATTTCCCTGAGTCTCCTTTAATAAGAGCTGTACGAAAGGGTCATAAAAAGGTAGTTGAGCTTCTATTAGATAAAGTCTCTAATATAAATTGTAAAAATAATGGTTATACAGCTTTGATGTATACCGCCGTGAAAGAGGGGCAATTCAAAATATTTAAGCTATTAGTGCAGAGAAATGCTAATATTCATGAAAAAGATAAAGATGAAAATACATTATTAATACTAGCATCAAGAGAGGGTCATTTAGAAATAGTAAATTTTCTAATAGAAAAAGGACTTGATATTAATAGTAAAAATAAAGATAATCATACTGCACTTGTTTTAGCAACAAAAGGTGGTCATACAAAAGTGGTAAAGTTATTGTTAGATAATGGTGCTAATATTAACGATAAATATGAAAATGATGATGAAGACGCAACGTTATTAATGCTTGCATCATATCATCATTATAAAGAGATAGTGGAATTATTAATAGAAAAAGGATGCAATATTAATACTAAAAATAAAAAGGGTGAAACATCATTAAGCTTGGCTTTGTCAACATTTGGACTGGGAGAATATGACGAAGAAGTTGCAAATTTTTTATTAGAAAGAAATGCTAACTATTATGGTGAAGAAAAATATAATAAAAGGATACTAATGAGAGCTGCAAAATGTGGATATGAAAAAATAATAAAATTATTAATAGATAAAGGCTATAATATTAATATTCAAAAGAAAAGTGGACATACCGCACTAGTCGAGGCTATAGAATTTCGTAGGGATAAAGTTGCAAAATTATTAATAGAAAATGGAGCGGATATTAATTATAAAAGTGAATACTCAAGCAATTTATTAATGATTGCTTCAGGCTTGGGAAGGGCAGAGATAGTTAAATTATTACTTGAAAAAGAGATAGATGTTAATGCCAAAAATAGTATTGGAGGCACAGCATTGATAAATGCTTCGTGGGTAGGAGATGAAGAAATACTTAAGTTGTTACTGGATAGAGGAGCTGATATCAATGCTAAAGACAAGATTGGCAATACAGCATTAATTAAAGCGATATCAAGACCTGAAAATGAAAGTGCAATAAAGCTATTAATAGAAAGAGGAGCTAATATTAATACAAAAGATGAAATTGGAAATGAAGATGAAGGTGTAGATACAATTT
>JAEWOZ010000011.1 GCA_023399505.1 Fusobacteriota bacterium
AAACTACTCTATTTATTCTAGAACTTCTTCCCTAAATCATCATAAAATTGTTAAAGATTTTTTTAAAGAAGTTTATAAAAATGGATATATTTCTAAAGAAAAAGTAAAAATGTACTATTCAGAAGAAGACAAAATGTTTTTACCTGATAGATTTATAACAGGTACTTGCCCTAAATGTAAATATGAGGGAGCTAACGGTGACCAATGTGAATCATGTGGGTATATTTTAACTAATTCTACTGAATTAATAAACCCTAAATCTAAAATTTCAGGATCTACTCCGATATTGAAAGAGACAGAACATCTTTATTTTGATTTAGATAAGCTTAGTGGAAAATTAGAAGAGTGGTTAGAAACTAAAAAAGATATATTAAAAAGTAATGTATATGCTGAAGGAAAGAAATGGATTAAAGATGGTCTAAGAAAAAGATCTATAACTAGAGATATGTCTTGGGGAATAAAAGTACCTTTAGAAGGTTTTGAAGATAAAGTATTTTATGTATGGTTTGATGCTCCTATAGGATATATAACATTTGCTGATGAAATAAACAAAATGGATTTTTGGACTAAAGATACAGAAATTTATCACTTTTTAGGTAAAGATAATATTCCTTTCCATATCGTTTTTTGGCCTGCAATGCTTTTAGCAAATAGTAAATTTAATATGCCTTATTATGTTGCAGGCTATAATTACTTAAACTATGAAGGACAAAAATTCTCTAAAAGTAAAAAAATAGGAGTATTTTGCTATAATCTTTTACATTCAGATATTGATATAGATAGCTTAAGATTTTATTTAACTTCTGTTCTGCCTGAAAGTAAAGATTCAGATTTTAAATGGGAAGCTTTTAGAAATACAGTTAACGCAGAATTGATAGGCAATATAGCTAACTTTTTTAATAGAACTTTAAATCTAATATGGAAAAATTTTGAAAACTCAGATCAAGCAACTTTTTCTTATGAAGGAATATATAATGAAGAAGATAAACCTTTATTAGACGCTTTGGAAAATTATCCCAAAATTATAGATGAATTATATGAAAAAGTAGAAATTAGAAATGCTCAAAAGAAAATTTTAGAATTAAGTTCAATAGGTAATAAATATATAGACACTAAAGCGCCATGGAACTTAGCTAAAAATGGAAATATAGAAGAGTTAAAAAAAGTTTTACATCTATCTATTAATTTAGTTAAAACTCTCTCAATCTTAATAGCACCTGTTATTCCTAAGAAAATAGAAAAATTCTGGAAGGAACAACTCTATTTGAAAGGCTCTCCTTTAGATAAAAATTCTTATAATTTTAAAATTGAAAAAGAACATACAATAAAAAAACCTTCCCCTTTATTCCAAAGAATTGAGGAAGATTATTTAAAAAACTTGGAAAAAGAATTTTCTGCACCATTTGATATGTAAGTTGTTTCCATTATGAAACCGCTGTCTTCATAATCTTTAATTAATTCAAACTTAATTCTAGGTATAAAAGCTTTTGCTTCATTTATAATTTCATTAAAAATTTTATATATTTCGCCTTTAAAATCTTCATCAGATTTATTTATACCAATATTATTAATAAAATTTTTATCTATTTCAAGGTTTTTAATATTTTCTTCAAATTTTTTATCAGATCTTTTTAGTCTTTTTATAACTTCTTCTATTATATGCTCATTGGTGAAGAAAGGTATCTTCACTAAATCATTTAAATTTTTAGCATTTAATACCTCCTTTTGAAGTATTAAATTGTATTTTTCTCCTTCAGTAGGTTCGAAGTCCTTGTATCCAATTTCTTTTTTTCTTACAGTCTCTTCTAATTTAAAAAGTTCAAGAAAAGTAAAAAAGTTATTTGAGTCATATTTTTCAATTTTAACCTCTTCTTTTAAAATATTTTCATCATGTGAAAGAGTTTTAACACTTATTAAATTGCCTAAATCATCTTTTGAATATCCTACAAAAAATAAAACAGCTTTGAGAGCACTTCTCATTCCATTTTCAGGAGGCATAGTTCCTACGCTAATTGTTCCTCTTTGAAATATAAAAAACCATTTTGCTCTCTTTATAATTCCTTTTATTTTAGTAATTTCTTCCTTTTTATTAGAATTATTAGTATCAATGAAATTAGATTTATTTATATTTTTATTATATACTTTATTATTTTTATTATCTGCCGTTGATTTATTTTCATTTCCACAACTTAAAATGAAACATATTCCTATTAAGGATAAAATTTTATGCATAATTATTTATTTCTCCTTTATGGTTTTAATTATTATATTTTAATTTTAACTTTTTTAGACCAAAAAGCTAAATGTTTTTTAAATTTCCTATAATTACAAAAAACGAAAAAGCAATTTGAATTTTTGAATATATAGCTAATTCATAGTTATTTGTATCTTATAACTTCCAATTTTTCCTTTTTCGATTATTTCAAATTCTATTTTAGGTATAAAATTCTTAGCTTCATTAACAATTTGAACAACAATTTTATATATTTCACTTTTAAAATCTTTTTGAAATTTTTCTATTCTCTCTGCTTTTATTAAACTTTTATCATTCTCAAGTTCATTAATCTCTTTTTCGAATTTTTTGCTAGATTTCTTTAGTCTTTCTATAATTTCTTCTCTTACGTAATTTAATTCAAAAAAGGAGCATTTTAATAATTGATTTAGGTTTGTAGCTTTTATTATATCTTCTTTAAGATTTAGATTATATTTTTCTCCAAGTGCAACTATAAAAATTTTCTTTTCAATAGTGCCCTCTAGTTTAAAGAGATCAGTAAAGCTTAGAAAGTTATTTGGATCATATTTTTTAATCTCATTTTTATCCTTTATAATTTCCTTTAAACTATCATATTGATTTGACATAACTGTAGTGCTTGATAATTCTCCTGTTGAAAATTTTACGAAGAATAGAACAGATTTGAGAGAATCTTCAATCTCTTTTTGAGGCTCAGAAGTTCCTAAGCTAAAAAATCCACGCTGAGTTGTAAGAAAATAAGTTAATTTTGTTTTTTTTATATTTTGATTTTTAAAAGGAGATTTTTTACTTTCTATAATGCTATTACTGGAACTAGAAAAGGAAATTTCATTTCCGTTTATATCGAAAATTTTAGGTTTATTTTCTCCTTGTTCAGTTTGCTTTTTGTTATCTGCCTCAAAATCATTTTTATTATCCGCGAAGTTAGTTTTATCATTTTTATTTAAAGTTTTTTTATTATCTGCTGTTGATTTATTCTCATTTCCACAACTTAAAATGAAAAATATTCCTATTAACGATAAAATTTTATACATAATTATTCTCCTTTATAATACAAATTATTATATTTCAATTTTAACTCTTTTTAGATCAAAAAGCTAAATATTTTCTAAAATTCCTATAATGTGCTATAATTTTTTAATAATCAAATGCGAGGTGAAAAATGGCAAAAGATGAAAAAGTTAATTTAAATTCAAAAGATGATAAAAGTAAAGTATTAGAATTAGCTATAAAACATATTCAAAAAGAATATGGTGATGGCTATATAATGCGTATGGGTGATCATACAAAATTAGCTATTGAAACTATACCTACAGGTAGTTTATATATAGATTCAGCTTTAGGAGTAGGTGGTTTACCTAAAGGTAGGGTTGTTGAAGTATATGGCCCAGAAGCTTCAGGTAAAACTACTATAGCTCTACAGGTTATAGCACAGTCACAAAAAAGAGGTGGTACAGCAGCTTTTATAGATGCTGAACATGCTTTAGATCCTAAATATGCTGCAAACTTAGGTGTAAAAGTTGAAGATCTTCTTATATCACAGCCTGATAATGGAGAACAAGCATTAGAAATAGCAGACGTTTTAGTTAGAAGTGGAGCAATAGATGTTATAGTTATAGACTCAGTAGCTGCTCTAGTTCCAAAAGCTGAAATTGAAGGTGATATGGGTGATACTCAAATTGGTTTACAAGCAAGACTAATGAGTCAAGCTTTAAGAAAATTAACAGGTAATTTGGCTAAGTCTAAAACTTTGATGATTTTCATTAATCAAATAAGAGAAAAAGTTGCAACATTTGGCTTTGGTCCTTCCGAAACTACTTCAGGTGGAAGAGCTTTAAAGTTCTATGCATCTGTTAGATTAGATGTAAGAAGAATTGGATCTGTAAAGCAAGGCGATCAAGCCATAGGTAATGAAGTTAAAGTTAAAGTTACTAAAAATAAAGTAGCACCTCCTTTTAAAGAGGTTGTAGTAGAGATAATGTATGGTAAAGGTATCTCTGCGGAAGCTGAAATATTAGATATGGCTGTAGATCAAGGATTAGTAAATAAAAGTGGTTCTTGGTTTAGTATGGGTGAAAGAAAATTAGGTCAAGGTAAGGAATCTGTAAAAAAGCTTTTAGAAGAAGATAAAAACTTATATAATGATCTAAGAACTAAAGTAACAGAAAATCTTAAAAAAGCTTAGTTCTTAATTGACCTTCATTAAAATATGTGTTAAAATACTCCAAAATTTAATTTTTAGAGAGAGGCTTTAAATGAAAATAGGTAACGCTGTTCCAAATATTAAATTCAACATATTTCATAATAAAGATATATATGAAGTAAGTTTAGAAAATTATAAAGATAAATGGATTGTTCTATTCTTTTATCCTGCTGACTTTACCTTTGTATGTCCAACAGAGTTAGAAGGATTAGCTAAAGCTTATGACGATTTCAAAAAATTAAATGCTGAAGTAATTAGCGTAAGTAGAGACAGTGCTTTCGTTCACAAAGCTTGGAAAGAAAGTGAGCCAAGGCTTAAAGATATAAATTATCCTATGGCCGCAGATGTTAAAGGTGAATTAGGTGAAATGTTTAGTACTTTAGCAGAAGACGGCCTCTCATATAGAGCTACAATTATTATAAGTCCAGAAAGAATAGTTAAATCTATTGAAATAAATGACAATAATGTAGGAAGAAATATTCAAGAAACTTTTAGAAAGTTACAAGCTCTAACATATGTGTCTAAAAATAAAGGTCAAGTATGTCCTTTAAATTGGTCACCTGATAAAGAAGCTTTAAAACTTCCTGAATATACCGTTCTTAAAAAGTAGAGGTTATCATGAAACGAATAGGAGCTCATGTTAGCGCAGCAGGAGGAGTTGATCAAGCTCCTCTTAATGCTTTAAGAATAGGAGCTAATGCATTTGCTTTATGGGTTAAAAACTCTAAACAATGGTTTAGCGACCCTTTTGATGAAGAGACAATTGTTAAATTTGAAAAAAACTTAAAAGAATCTAAAATAGATGCCAAGTACGTTTTACCTCATGGCTCTTATTTATTAAATCTTGGTAGTCCAAAAGAGAGTCTACAAGAGATGTCTTTCAAAAGTCTAGTGAACGAACTAAATAAATGCTCAAGCTTAGGCTTAAAATATTTAAATATACATCCAGGAAGTCATTTAAAAGAGATTTCAGAGGAAAAATGTTTAGAAAATATAGCTGAAAATATAAACAAAGCTCATTCTTATACTCATAAAGATACTGCAGTTATTTTAGAAGCAACCGCAGGTCAAGGAAGTAATGTGGGATATAAATTTGAGCATCTTGCAAAAATAATTGAAAATGTAGAAGATAAAAGTAGGGTAGGCTTTTGTATGGATACGTGT
>JAEWOZ010000014.1 GCA_023399505.1 Fusobacteriota bacterium
TCTTACAGCTGAATCTGTAGTATTAACGTGCTGTCCTCCTCTACCGCTTGCCCTAAAGGTTTCTATTTTAACATCTTTCATATTTAGTTCAGGAATATCTTCGCCCAATTCTGGAGATATATTGAAAGAGGCAAAGGATGTGTGTCTTCTCTTGTTTGAGTCGAAAGGGGATATTCTTACTAAACGGTGTATCCCTTTTTCACATTTTAATTTACCATATGCATATTCACCTTCAATACTAAATGTCATATGTCTAAGACCACTTTCATCCTCATATTTATCTAGTATGTTGACTTCGTATTCATTATTAGAAGCCCATTTTAAGTAAATTCTTGATAAAATATCGGCCCAGTCGGCTGCATCTTTTCCTCCAGCACCTGCATATATAGTTACAATTGCTGGGTTTTTATCATATTCTCCGGGCATAAAAGCCTTTATCTCTTGTTGATTAAGTGTTTTTTTAAACTTTTTGTAAAGAACTTCTAAATCTTTATAATCTTGTTCCGTTTCAACTAAGGAGATAGTTATTTCTACTTCCTCTTCTAACTTTAATAAATCTTCAAAGTTTTTTATTTCCTTTTTAAGCAAAGTTATTCTTTTTAATGTATTTTCTGCTTTTTCTTTATCTAACCAGAATTTTTCTTCTAATATTAAGTTTTCAAGTGCTATTAAATTAATTTTTTTCTTTTCAAAATCAAAGAAACCTTCTTAATTGTAAAATTTTATTTTTTTCTTCTTCAAACTCTTTTTTTATCTCTTCAAAAGTCATTTTTCCTCCACTATTTCAACTATTATAACATAGTGTTACTAAATAAAAAAGCTTAAAAAGTAGCTCTTAATGACAGATAAAGAGTTTTACTTATATGCAAATAGAGTTTTAAGTTTTGAATTTTATATGAAAATAATAAATTAAAATTGCTAATTATTGAAAAAGCGCCTTCTTTATTTTTTAAGATATTACTAATTGAAAATTTAAAAGAATTGATTCTTAAATTAGTATTAAAAGCAAATCTGTTAAGATCTGATAAACTTAAAAGGATTTTGTATCTGTCTGTTAAATAATAAAGTTTGTTTAAAATTTTTATCTTTTTATTAAAAGGATAAGGGTATTTTAACGAAGAAATAACTTTAAAGTTGTTAAACTTTTTGAAAAGATTTATTTGTAAATTATATTTTAGAATCTTTATTTTCATATTCTCAAAATCTATAAAACTATTAAAATCTAAAGAACTAAAATTTTTGCTCTTTAGCTCAATTTTATTGATATTATTTTTAAATTTAAATTTTGTATAAAAACCTTTGTTAAAGTTGTATTCTATACGAAAGTTTTTCGATGAGAATGAAAAATTTAATATTTCATTAGATCTTTTAAAACTAAATTTGTTTGAAAACAATTTGTTTTCAATTTTTAAATAATTTATTCCTAAATTGAATTTAATATAACTTTTTTCGATCTCTTTATTTAAAAGAGTTTTAAAGTTTAAAATAAATATTAGTACGATGGTCATGTTTATATATCCTTTAAATTTAATTTAGAAAAATTTGATTAGAAGTCTAGTATTTTTTTATAAATTCTATTATTAAAGCTTTGGATTTTTTATAAGCCCTTGAAAATTTAATAATTATTTTATTGCTAAGTTTTATAAAATTATATAAAATTCTATTATAAATATAGTTTTAGTTTTGAAAAATAAAAATATTAAAAAAATTTCATAAAATTAATATTATTAATTTAGCTAAATAATTACAATATTAAATAATTAATAGTCAGAAAAATTTAAAACCAATAATTAGGAGTGAGAATGAAAAAAGTGTTATTAATAATTTTAATACTTTCGTGTAGTAAAATTATTAAAAATATAAATCTTAAAAATAAAAATATAGATGAAGACTTGGCTCTAGCTATATATAATAACGATACAGACAAGGCCATAGAATTGATAGATGAAGGAGCTAATGTCAATTACTGCTTTAGCGGTAATTCTGTTCTAAATGGTAAATCTATTCTAGAATTAGTTCTTGACAATGAAAATTTAGATGTATTAAAAGAATTGATAAAAAAAGAGGTAGAAATAAATAGAAATAATGTAGTCAGAATATACAACCTAGCATTAGAAGATTTTGATTATGAGATAATAGATTTAATTAAAGATAAACATGAAATAGAAGAAGGTGAGATAGATAACAATGAGTATTTTCTATTATTATGTTATGTATCAGATGCTAAGAAATTAGAAAAATATATAGAAAAGAATAATATTAGACCAGGGGAAATAGTGGATAAAAACAAAAGGAATGGATTAATAATATCGGCATTTGCTAATAAAATAGATATATTTAAAACTTTAATAGAAAAATACAAACTTAATATTAATCATAAAGACGATTATGGGATGACTCCTTTGCTAGCAGCTTCTATCTTTAGTAATAAGGATTTAATAGAATTTATTATAAATTCAGGAGCAAATATTAATGACTGTACAGCACTGATAATGGCATCTCAAAAGGGAGATAAGGACGTAGTAGAATTATTGCTGGAAAGAGGAGCTAATATAAACCATAAAGAAGAAAATGGATGGACAGCACTTATGGTAGCTTCGCAGAATCTACATATAGAGATAGTAGAGCTGCTATTGAAAAAAGGAGCTAATGTTAATGAAAAAAATAATGAAAATATGACAGCGCTGACAATAAGTTCAAAAAAAGGGCATATAGAAGTGGTAAAGTTATTATTAGAAAAAAATGCAGATGTTGATGATGAAGAGGTAGATGGATGGACAGCACTGATGATAGCCTCACAAAATGGTTATATAGAGATAGTAGAGCTTCTTTTAGAAAAAGGAGCTCAAATTGATAAAAAAGAAAACCAAGGATGCACAGCGTTGATTATAGCATCAATGAGCGATAGTATAGAGGCAGTAAAATTATTATTAGAGAAGGGTGCCGATATTAAGGAAAAAGATAATGAAGGATGGACTTCACTAATGTTTGCTTCACAAAATGGCTATATAGAAGTAGTAAAACTACTAATGAATGTAGGAGCTAATATTAGTGAAAAAAATAATGATGGCATTACGTCGTTAATAATAGCATCAATGAATGGCCATATAGAGATAGTAAAATTTCTACTAGAAAAAGGAGCCGATATTAGTGATAAAAGTTACAAAGGCTGGTCATCGTTAATGATAGCATCTTTGAAAGGTCATATAGAGGTACTAAAATTATTACTGGAAAAAGGGGCAGATATTAATAATAAAAGTAATAAAGGCTGGTCATCGTTAATGATAGCAACATTGAGTAATCACACAGAAATAGTTAAGCTATTATTAGAAGAGGGTGCGAATGTTAATGATAAAGAAGAAGATGGATGGAATTCATTAATGATAGCTTCGCAGTATAGTTATACAGAGGTAGCAAAGCTATTGTTAGAAAAAGATATAAATGTTAATGAGAGAAATAACTATGGAGATACAACTTTGAGTATGTCATTAAATGAGAGAAGAGAGGAAAATTTTATAAAAATACTACTTCAAAAAAATGCTACCATCTACCAGAATGACTTTAATCAAATATTTGATTTATTAATAAATTCAAATGATCAAAAATCTTTATTAAAGCTATTATTCAATTGTAATACAAATATAGAGTTACTATCTTTCATTTATAAAGAAACATTAAAATTCAATGATATATATTTTGCATATTTAATGAAAAATATTTTAAAAACAGTGAACATAAATAAATTATTTTTATTAGATAACTTTACATTAAGTTATAGAAGCTTGTTAATAAGTTGTTTTCTAAATTTTATTAAAACATGTAAACTGAATGATATAGAAAAAATTGATAATATAAAAAATCTAATAATAGAAAATCTAATACAATATTATGAAGATAAAGAAAATAGAGTAGAAGGATATAAAGGTAAATTTATAGAAAATAACAACAGTATTAAGAATAAAATAAGTTCATTCATACTAAAATTAATTGATGCGATAAATAGCTTTGAGAAAGAATTTACTAGCGAGGAACTTAAAAAAAAGTTAGCAAATTATTAAGATGTAAAAAAAAATTACGAAGAAGTTGATATTAGTATTTTTAATCATTCCATGTATTAAAATCTTTAAAAATATTAAATTTAAAATTAAAGATATAAACATAGTTATAATAGAGAAAAAATATTCGAATTTTTTGAAATTTTTTTGGACTTTTATAAAACATTTTCTAAATTATATTTTAGGAAGGATTTTCCCTCTCTAATATATGATAAAATATTTTAATTATCGAATTTAAAGAGAGGAGGGATAAAAAAGTGAAAAAAGTGGAAATAGGAAATTCAGATTTTAAAAATTTTATTAAAAATAATTATTATTATGTAGATAAAACTTTACTAATAGAAGAGCTACTAACTAAAGGAGGCCAAGTTTTGTTATTCCCAAGGCCAAGAAGATTTGGGAAGACTTTAAATTTATCAATGTTAAAGTATTATTTTGATATAAGAGAAGATAATAAAGATCTTTTTAAAGGGTTAAATATAGAAAAGAGTAATTTATATGAGAAGCATTTAAATAAATATCCAACAATATATCTAACATTTAAGGATGTTAAAGGAACGAATTGGACTAATATATATAATTTGTTTAGAAATGCTATATCTAAATTATATAAAGAACATGAATATTTATTAGAAAGTGATAAACTAGACGATTATGAAAAAGAGATGATAAATAAAACTATAAGAAGAGATCTTGATGAAACAGATTATCAGCTAAGTCTTTATAATTTGTCAGAGTATCTTTACAGACACTATAATAAAGAGGTAGTAATATTATTAGACGAATATGATACATCTATAAATGCGTTTTACGATAAAGAGACCTATAGTAATATATCTAATTTTTTAAGAGTATTTATAGGAAGTGCTTTTAAAGACAATAGATATTTACTTAAAGGGGCAATAACAGGTATATTAAAAATAGCAAAAGAGTCTATATTTTCAGGAGCTAACAACATAACTGTTTATAATATATTAGATAAAGATTTTAGTGACAAGTTCGGTTTTACTGAAATTGAAGTTTCAAAAATATTAGAATATTATAAAATTGAAGACAAAATAGAAGAGATAAGAAGTTGGTATAATGGCTACACATTTGGAGAAAACGTTGTTTACAACCCATTTTCTGTAATGAGCTTTTTAGTCAAAAGAGAATTAAAGAGCTATTGGGTGAATACAGGAGATAACATATTAATAAAAGAGTTATTGTTAAAGTCTAATAACATTTTTAAAGAAAAATTAAAAAATCTTATAGAGGGCAATGCTATAGAAGAAGCAATAGAAGAGAATATTGTATTCAGCCAGCTGAACAATTCTAAATATTTATGGAGCTTGTTGTTATTTAGTGGATACTTGAAAGCTATTAAGAGTTTTAATGATAAATTTCTATTGTCTATACCAAATAGAGAGATAAAAATTTTATATACTAAGATAATGAAGGAATATTTTACAGATATTAAACCTGAGTTAGAAGATATTATGGATAAAATATCTATAGCTATAATGAACAATGATATAAAAAAGTTTGAAGAAGAATTGAGAAATTTGTTAACTACTAAATTAAGCTTCCATGATGTAGGAAAGAACAAAGAAGGAGTATATCATGTAATAATATTTTTATCATTGTTAAGGCTAGAATATAGTAATTATGAAGTAAGATCCAATAAAGAATCAGGAGATGGAAGATACGATATAGTTGTAATACCTAAAGATAAAGGTAAGATAGGATACGTAATAGAGATAAAGCTAGCTGATTTAAAGGAAGAATTAGAAGAAAAAGCAGAAGAGGGAATAAAGCAAATAGAGGAGAAAAGGTATGAGAGTGAATTAAAGGAGAGAGGAATAGAGAATATAGTAGCAATAGGAGTAGCATTTAAAGGTAAAAAAGTTTTTGTTAAAGATAAAAAATTAAAGACAGATATATAAATGGTTTAGATTTACTTTAAGATATTTTTATGATATATTTAATCAGACGTTTAAATAAGGTAGGAAATAGATAAAGAATGAAAAATATATTTTTAATTATATTAACGATTTCGTGTGCAAGAACTATTTCATCTACGAATCATAATAGAAAAGTTTCTGATAATAATTTTTCAAAAAAATTGGAAATAGATCTAAAATTTTATGAATTGACTTATACTTTAAATGAAGGAAATTTATATAAAATTTATAAGGAAGACCAAAAAAATATATTAGATAATATAATTAATGAATCTATCAATTTGATAACTAACTTAGAAGAAAGAAATGATGAAATGATAAAAGAATTCTGCAATGAATTAACTTTTAGGGGAATTTATACTGTCTATAAAGATGGAAGAAAAGATAATATAAGAGTACTAATAGAAGATATCATTTTAAATCAAATTTATATAGCTTTAAAACCAGCAATGTTTAATGATCTAAGCTCAGAAGAGACAAATAAGCTTTTTGAAGAAGTCTATAGCGAAATTCTTTCATATTTAAAGAAAAATAGAAGTTCTATTAAAGAAGAGTTTGAATATTTAGAAAAAATACTTTATAAGTTATTTGATGAAGAGTTTAATTCTTTTTCTACATACAAATACTTAAAAAATTATTTACCCAATAATATTAGTTATGAAGTTAAAGACGCTATTTTTGAAGCAGTTAGAACTAGAAAATATGAAAAAGTAAGAAATATTCTTACCGGAATTAGAGAAGAATACATAAAAGCAATAGATCTTGATTTTAAGATCGTTGAAGAAGAGATTATTAAAATTAATGATAAAGTTCGTCAAAATGATGAGGAGAACCTTAAAGTAAGTGTTTCAATTCCATCTTGCCTAAATTTTTATGAAAATAAAGTTTATTATAAAGGCGTCTCTTTAATTTTGAGGAAGTATACAAATATTAATTTACATTAATAATTTTTATTATGAGGTAGAGACTTATGAAGAAAATAGAGAAAGATTTTTTTGAAAGGCCTACAAGAGAGATAGCCAAAAATTTGCTAGGAAAGAATTTAATTAGAATTTTAAATAGGGAAAAATTAATTGGAAAAATAGTTGAAGTAGAGGCATATTTAGACGAGACAGATACTGCAAGTCATGCTAGGTTTGGTATTACTAAGAGAAATACACAAATGTTTATGGATCCAGGAAATATTTACGTATACTTTATATATGGTATGTATTATTGTTTAAATTTCGTCACTGAGCAAAAAGGGAAGGGTAGTGGGATACTAATAAGAGCCTTAGAGCCATTAGAAGGAATAAGCACTATGCAAAAAAATAGAGAAAAAGAAGCAATATTAGATCTAACCAATGGTCCTGGTAAATTATGTAAAGCTTTATCTATCAATTTAAATCTTAATGGCAAAAGTCTTTTTGAAGAAGAAAGTGAAATTTATTTAACAGATAACAACGAAAAGTTTACTATTTCTTCAAGTCAAAGAATAGGCGTGAAAAATGATTTAAAAGAGCATCTAAGATTTTTCATTAAAGATAATAAATTTGTTTCAAAATAATATAGTTTTCAATTGACAATCATTAATCAAATATAATATAATCTGAACAAATTGAAATAAAATTGAAGAGGAAATCTATTTAATGAAAAATTATCTATTAGAGCACGTATTTGTAGTTAAAAGAAATGAATTAAAGAAATTTTTGATTCTATTTTTAATAGGAAATTTATCTATATTTAACTTTATTATGCTAAGGCTTCTAAAGGATACATTCATTATAAGCAATTTAGGAGCAGCTTCAATACCAGTTGTAAAACTTTTTTACGTGCTTCCAGCTTCAATATTTTTCATGTTTCTTTATACAAAGCTAGCAAATTATTTTGATGGGAGATCCCTTTTCATTATATTTGTTTCTATCTTTGGAATAGCATTTCTTTTATATACTTTATTTTTTATTAATTTTAAAGACTCAATAACTTATTACATCTTCTATACTTTAGCGGAGTCATGGGGAACTGTTACTTTAGGTACTGCAATGTGGGCTTATTTTAACGATATATGTACCATAAGTCAAGCTAAGAGATTTTATGTTTTAGTTTCAGGTGTTCAAATAGGATCTATAGTAGCAAGTATAGTAGCTGAAAGTTTTGTGAGTATATTTGGTTCAAAATTTTATTCAACAGCTGCATTGTATTCAATTATAGGAGCATGTTTTCTAATAATAATATTGACGATAATTTTTAAAGATATTTTGAAAAAAGAGATAGAAATTGAAGAAAAAGTGAATGAGCCTTTGGAAGAAAGAAGAAGTATTTTTAGAGGTATTCAATTAGTTTTTACCTCTAAATATCTTTTCTTGATATTTTTCATTACTTTATGTTACAATTTCACTATGATCGTAGTAGAGTTCATTTGGAAAAGTAATTTAGGATTAGCTTATCCTAACGAAGAAAAATTAATTATCTTTAACAGCCGATACTCCTTTTGGACAACTATTATTTCAGCAGTTGTTTCTGTATTTTTCTCAGCTGGGTTTATAAACTATCTAGGTATAACTACAGCTCTGATCTTATTTCCTATGGTATTTGGGATAAGTACAAGTTTTTACTTTTTTAACTTTGTTACTCCAATAGGTGGCGCTGTTCAATGGGTAGTAAGCAAAACAGCTAAATATGCTTTCTCAGATCCTGCAAAACAAGTTTTGTTTATTCCATGCAATACTGAGGAAAAATATAAAGCTAAATCAGTTATAGATATATTTGGTGCCAGAGGTGGCAAAGCAATAGCTTCATTGTTCAATATGATATTTTTAAGTCACATTGGCGATTTTTACAAAAGAGCAAATGTAAGTTATCCTATAATAATGTTTATAATCTTATTATGGATAATGGCCTCTTTAGTAGTAGGGATGACATTTAATAAATTAGAAAAATTAGAAAAACAAAAATAATTTATGGAGGAAATAAATGACACATTTTTTAGTGGATATGATAAATAAAAGAAATAATGATAAAAATTTACATGAGCAATTTAACGTGGGAGATACTGTAAAAGTTTATTACAAAGTTAAAGAGGGCGATAAAGAGAGAGTTCAGATTTTTGAAGGTGTGGTTACTGCTAGAAAAGCATCCACATTTGTGGTTCGTAAAATTTCATATGAAGTTGGAATAGAGAGAACCTTCCCTTATTCATCACCTTTTATTAGCAAGGTTGAGACAGTAAGAAGAGGTAAAGTAAGAAGAGCTAAGCTTTACTATCTAAGAGATAAAATAGGAAAACACGCAAGAATTAAGGAATTAAAAAAGCCTAAAGTAGAAGTGTCTTCAAAAGAAACTAAAGAATAACTATGGAAAAATATTTAATGAATATCCTATTTTATATGATATCTACATCTTTACTTGTAATGTATATGTTTAGAGGCAAAAGATTAGAAAAATATGTAAAAGTATTGGTAGAAAAAATTTCTGAATTTATTTCTTCGTCATTAAATATAAAAAAAGAGCCAATAAGTAAATTATTAGGCTTTTTATTTTATATAGGAGAATCAATAGTAGTTGTTTTATTTATACAATATTTTTATATAGGAAATTTTACAGTTCCAACTGGTTCAATGAAACCTAAAATAATGCCTCAAGATAAATACTTAGCTGATATGGTAAGTTATAATTTTTTTGAACCTAAAAGAGGTCAAATAATAATTTTTAAAAGTCCTACTAATGAAATTCATTTCTGTAAAAGATTAATTGCATTTTCAGGAGAAAAAGTAAAAGTAGGTAATGATAATAAAATATATATAAATGGTCAAAAGTTAGAAACTAATAATGTTTATTATAAATACACTTCAATAGATAATATAATAATCAATAGCCTTATGGATGATAGTGAATGGCTTGTTCCTAAAAAAGGTGATAGTATACAATTACATTTTGCATTATTTAGATATTTCACTGAAAAAGGTGAAATTCTAAAAGACTTATGGGAGATGAGAGATACATTAAATAAAATGACTGAAAGAGAAGCATTAAATTTTCTTAAAAATTTAAAAAGAAATTTTAAATTAGAAATTTCTAAATCAAGAGTTATTTTAAATGATAAAGATTTAACAGGTATAATAGTTGATGAAGATATTCTTTTAAAGTTGATAAAAGGAGATAAAGTCAATTTAGAAGAGGATTATTATTTTGCTTTAGGAGATAACTCCTTAAAAAGCGAAGATTCAAGATATTGGGGCTTTATTAAAAAATCAAGATTGAAAGGTAGACCTATACTAAGATGGTGGCCTTTTGAAAGAATAAATTTTGTTTACTCTTACCCTTACTAGATTATGAAAAAGGAGCTTTTTATATTTTAAAAAGCTCTTTTGTATTTTCATTTGTTATTTCTATAACTCTACTGTAAGGGATATCTTTTATTTCTGCTATTTTTTGAGCTGTATAGGTTATATATGAAGGTCTATTTATTTTTCCTCTAAATGGATGAGGAGTTAAATAAGGTGCATCAGTTTCAACCATTAGTCTTTCTAAAGGAATCTCTTTAACCATTTCATGAATATTAGCAGCATTTTTAAAAGTAACTACACCGCTTATAGAACAATAGAATCTATCTAGAATTTTTTCAACATCTTTATAATTTCCTGCGAAGCTATGCATCACTCCTTTTACCTTTTTATATTCAGGCAAAGTTAGTATGCTTATAATATCCTTATAAGCTTCTCTTCCATGTATTATCACAGGCTTATCAAATTCTTTGCACCAATCAAGTTGTTTTTTGAATATCCTCTTTTGTATATCTTTAGGTGTAATATCTCTATAATAATCTAAGCCGCATTCACCTATAGCTACTACTTTTTCTTCTTTAATGATTTTTAGAAGATTTGTATCATCTTCCTCATTGTAATTATTAGCATAATTAGGATGTATTCCTACAGCTGCATACATAAAATCGTAATTTTTAGATAATTTTAGAGCCTCTTCAGATGTTCGAAGATCGCATCCAATATTAATTATAGCCTCTAAATTACTTTTAGTATCCTCTATAATTTCTTCAAAATTTTCCTTGTATTCTTCTTTTGTAAGATGACAATGTGAATCAATTAGTCTTTTCATTCCTTTTTATATTAACCTTTCATCTAAATAAAAATAAAACCAGCTCACTTAAGCTGGTATAACATTTATAATTTTCTTTCCATCTCTTAAAGTATCAAATTTTACATAGCCTTCAATTAAAGAATATATAGTATGATCTCTTCCAATTCCAACGTTTTTACCTGGATGAAACTTTGTTCCTCTCTGTCTGACTATTATATAACCAGAAAGAACTTTTTCACTTCCAAATTTTTTAACGCCAAGATATTTAGGATTACTATCTCTTCCGTTTCTACTGCTACCAACACCTTTTTTACTTGCAAAAAGTTGAAGATTAAACTTTAATATTTTCATTTCAATACCTCTTTATTATATATTTCTATTTTGGTCCCATAGGATGAAGAGATTGCTTTGATAGAGGATAGGGTAGTATCAATAAGAAAATTTATTTTTTCCATCTCATTTTCTTTTAATACTTCTAAATTTAAAATTTCTAAATTTAGAGCTCCATCTTTAGCTGTATACTTTAAATTAATGTCTTCAATTTGGGATAATCCTACGTAAATATTTTGAAGCAAAGCTGAAATAGCTGCGCAAACTATATCTTTTCCTCTTTTATCAAAAAAAGCGTGTCCTTTTGCTTCTAATTTTTTTAATATATTGTCTTTTTTAAATATTTCTATTTTTATCATTAACCGTTTATTTTTGTTATTTCTATTTCTGTATAGTCTTGTCTATGGCCTTTTGTTTTATGGAAACCTTTTTTAGATTTGTATTTAAAATTTATAACCTTTTTATGTTTTCCATGGCTAAGAACTTTTGCCTCTACGGAAGCATTGTCTATGAAAGGTTTTCCAACCTTTGTTTCACCATCTTTTAATACCATTAATACTTCTTTTATTTCCACGTTGTTGTTAAGTTCTTGTTCTATTTTGCCAACTTTTATAGTTTGCCCTTGTTCAATAGCGTACTGTTTTCCGCCTGTTTTAATAACAGCTTTCACCTTTCGAACCTCCGTTAAATTTAGTTACAATAATTAGGAAAATTCTATCATGGGTTATCTTAAAAGTCAATTGATAAATGAATTTTTTAACAAAAAATAAAGAGAAATTAATTCGAAATAGCGGGTGAATTAATCTCTCTTTGGAGAAAGTATGAAAAAATTTTAATTTTCTTACATTTTCAAATAAAAGAAGAAATTAAAATTATTGCAACCGGTTAAGGTTGCAAACATTATCATATATAGGGGGATTAATATGAGTTTTTCTTTTATTGTTTTATATGCTTTTGACTGGAAGGAGCAAAACATATAATTCACTTTACTCGCTTCCTGTTTATTATAATAACAGTTTGACTTTTATTTGTCAAGAGTATATTGAAAAAATTTCAATTTAAGAGTTAAAAAGGATCTCTTAATTAATTTATTTTTCTTGAAGGCTATTTTCTAGTCCCTTAGCTTCCTCTAATATTCTTTTTAAAAAATTCTTCATTTTATCTTCTTCTATTCTTTTACTTGTATAATAATCAATATTCTTATCATTTATCAATTTTAAAAAATCTTCGTTTGCATATTCACTAATTAAGACTACTTTTGTATTATTATCTTTTTCTTTAGCTATTTTTGATAGTGCTAAACTATTTAAATTTAAAGGATATGATTTAAATAAGGAATCTAGAATTAAGACATCAAATACTTTTTCTTGAAGTAGATAATCAACAGGAGAGAAAAAATTGAAAATATTTAAAGGTATTTTTTCTTCTATTTCAATTTCTGATAATATTGTAGACAAAACTTTTTGAGATGTTTCATTGTCATCTATTATTCCTATTCTTACAACCATTTTTACACCTGTTTATTTAATTTTTATTATTAATTAGTTTTTATCACAGTTAGATAAAAATTTCAATTTTTTACTTTAAAATATTTGAAAAAAAGTGCCATATATGATAAAATCCTTTTAAAAATCATAATTGTAGATAGAAATGAAAAAATTTATTATTATAAGTAACTGGAAGATGAATTTACCAGACAATATAGAGGGTTTAGTTGAAATTTCTAAACAAGCTGCTAGAGAAAATTTAGAAATATCTATAGCTCCACCTTTCACTGAAATAGCATATATTTCTTCTTTATTAAAAAATAATAACTTGAGTGTTAGTGCTCAGAATGTTAGTTTTGAAAATGAAGGTGCTTACACAGGCGAGGTATCTGCTAAAATATTATCTAAATATAAATTAAAATATTGTATTGTTGGACACTCTGAAAGACTTATATATTTTAATGAAACTTATAAAGAAATTTCTAAAAAAATAAAAAATTTAGTAATAAATAGTATAACTCCTGTATTATGCATCGGCGAAAAAGAAGAATTAAGCATTAATAATAAAAAAAAGATTCTTAAAGAACAATTTCAAAAGTGCATTGATGACAATGAAGTAAAAGATTTAATCCTCGCATATGAGCCTGTATGGGCA
>JAEWOZ010000024.1 GCA_023399505.1 Fusobacteriota bacterium
CACCATATCTTACAAGTATTATTAAAAAATGTTCAAGAAGGAAAATCAGAAAAATCTATAAATATAGTTAACACCTACTTTAACAAAACAGGATCTAATACTGAAATTCTAGGTGTGCCCGAAATAAATTTGATATTAAGTGCTACCTTATCTCAAAATAAAGTAGATGAGAATTTTATAGTCTATTTAATAGAAAAAGGGGCTAATATTAATTATAAGGGCCTGAATGGAAATGCAGCTTTGTTAATAATAGCAGCAGAGGAAGGTTTTATTAAAATAGTTGAAAAGTTATTAAATGAAGGAGCCAATATTAACATTAGAAGTAATGAAGAAAAAACAGCTTTTATATATGCAGCAGAAAACAACAATAGAGATATAATGAAAATTTTAATAGAAAAGAGTCTTCAAATAGGAATATCTGTTAATCTAGATAATATAATAGAAAAAACAATTATTGGTAATATCCAAAATAGTCAAATAGAGAGCTTTTTTTTAATAGAAGACACTTATAAAAATATTGTAAACTTTAAATACAAAGATAGAGAAGGAAATACTTTTTTACACCATCTTGCTCCTCTTAATGACATAAGGTTATTTAGTTTATTTTTGGACAAAGAAGGTATTGATGTAAATGAATTGAACAATAGAGGAGAAACGCCTTTGTATTGTGCTTTATCTAAATCTAACTTCAATGAGGATTTCATATTCTATCTTTTAGATAAAGAAGCCTCATTGCAACCAAGCTTATGTATAACGGATAATTTATTATTAGATATATCATCTAGAAACAGAGATTTACACGACAAATTAGTACAAGAGCTCTTAATTACTAAAATAGTGGGCAATATACGTTTAAAACATGAGGATAGAATAAGTTTAATAACTCTTATTAAACTTATTAATTTGGAAGATTCCTTCTTTATTAACCAACTTAAAATGTTAGAATACATTAGAAATATTTATAAAATTAAATATAGAAAAATTAATGTTTCTGTAAATGAAATAGAAAATTTAGAAATAAGTGATGATAACATAGATGATATAGTATTAGATATAGATTTCTTAGTAGGTACTATATTTGATTTAGAATCCAGAAATGAATATTATGGAGATACTAATTTAGACAGCTTGAAAAAAAACTTTAAAAGTAGATTGAAAAGCATAGCCAGAGTGAGCACCCCTAACTCTATACCTTCTATAAATGCAAGTGATGAAGATAAGACAAATTACATTAAGTACTTAACTAAGAGGAAGTTAAAAGATCTAGGAAAATTTCTTACTAATTTAAATACGCATGAGAGAGAGCAAAAGCTTGTTGGCATAATGAATTATCTATTAATTAACTTGTCCTGCCATGTAGGTACATTAGAAGCAGTTACAAATGCATATAATAGCCTATTAAATAACGACGTGGACGAAGAGTTAGAAGAATTAATAGGAAGAGAGCTTATGTTGTATAGAATAAAATTGATAGAAGAGATAGGAAGAAATCATTTTAATAATAGTGATAAATGTAAGCTGATATCTAAAGTAGGTAATATAAAAATTGAAAATATAGCTGAATATAATGAACATATGAAAGCCTACTTAGTAATGGATTTAAAAGAAGAACTAAAAGTAACAGGACTATATGAAAAAGATTTTGAATATAAGTATGATAAACAATTTATAATAAATGAAGTAAAGAGATTGTACAAAGAAAGATCTTTAGAATATATAATAGAAGTTATAATAAGAAGCAGAACATTACAAAACAAAATATTAGAGTATATTCAAAGCGCTATATTTAAAGATAAAGTATCTGATGATAAAGAGCAGCCTACAGTATTACATATAGAGAATTTTATAAATGATGAAGATTTAAATATAAGCAAAGAAGCTATTATCTCACTTTTAATACATTTTAATTTTTTTAGATAATAGTTATTTTTATAAATTAGTTGTATACACTTTTTTAGAATTTGAAAATACAAATAGATAAAATATCAAAATCTTAGTATATTAAGATAAAAAGAGAGAGCTTAAAACTCTCTTTTTAATTATTCGATTGGAACTTTTTTATGTTCTACTTTTTCATGCTCTTCTTTAGGAATTCTTAATTTTAAAATTCCATTTTCATATTTAGCTTTAATATTTTCAACATTTGCATTATCAGGAAGAACAAATGCATTTCTAAATTTTCCATAGCTAGTAGTTCTAGTTAAATATCTTCTTCCCTTTTTCTCTTCTTTCGTTTCTCTTTCATAAGATACCGAGAGCATATTATTCTCAATCCTTATATCAATTTTATCTTTATCAGCCCCAGGAAGATCAACCTCAATATAAAAATTTTTATCATCTTCTGATATCTCTGTTCCTGAATGATGTTTTATTTCAAATAAATCCTCATGCAAAGGATCAATATCGAATAAATTTCTTATTGTTTTTATTAGATTTGTATCTCTAAAATGATTTTTGTTTGTTAATTTCATAAAACCTCCTAAAATTAATTATTAGCAATATAGTCTACTAGCTGCTAATATTTTAACTCTAGGAAATGAAAAAGTCAAATTTAATCAATAAATTGATTAAGATTATATTATAAAGTAATTTAAAACAAAAAAACATTCTAAAGTTTTTGAAACTTCTCTTCTAATTTATTAAATTGCATCTAATAATTATACTTTTATTTATGGTATCCTAAGTCAGCGGGGTTTCTGTCTCCACTTATATATTCTAATTTTCCACCTTTAGCTTCAAATTCTTTTCTTAATTTTTTAACCTCTTCAGCTAAACGGATTGTTTTTTCAGGCAAACTATCTTTTTTAATTCTTCCTTGAGACCAAAATTCTAGTATAAGTTTACTATCTCCATATATATTTTTTATGCTATCTTTAAAAGCTATATTCAGTGCAAAATAACAACCTAATAGTTCTCCAAAGTTATTAGTACTTTCAGGAGAGGAGTAATTTCCATTTTTATTTATTTTTTCTAAAGGCAAAATTTTAAAAAGAAGATTCTTTCCTTTTTCATCTGTAACTTTAACCTCTACTCCTATCTTGCCTCCAGTACCTGCATCAAAGTAAATTCCTTTAGGAAGCTCTTTTAACTTAAAATCATTATTCAACCAGTATTCTGCTTCATCCTTATTTTTAAAACTCTTATATTTAGCTTTTTTATTATTAACTATATTTTTACAATCATTCCAATTATCTACTATACCTTTTTTACCGTCTACATAGTATGCATAAAATTTTTTGGTCATTATTAACTTTTCCTTATGTTATTTTTAGATAAATAATTTTAACATATTATATGTTATAATTAACTTAAATATTTAATTTGTAAGGTTTTAAGATGATTAAAATTGTAAGTGAAGACAACAAAAAATATAAATTATTAAAAAAATTGTTAACTTCTAAAGGTAGAAAAGAGACTAATCTTTTTCTAGCAGAAGGCGAAAAATTTCTAATATTTAATCCATCTGAAATTTTTGTTCATGAATTTTATAATTTTGATGAGGAAAAATATAAAAATGTAACGATCTTATCTGAAAAGCTTTTCGATCAGATTAGTACTCAAGAAAATTCTCAAGGCGTAATTTGTTTATTTGAAATGAAAAAAGAAGAAGCAATAACAAGCAATTTTATTTTAGTTTTAGATAAAATAAGAGATCCTGGGAACTTAGGTACAATAATCAGAAGTGCAGAATTTTTTGGAATTAAAGACATAATTTTAATTAATTGCGTTGACATTTATAATCCTAAAGTTGTGAGAGCTACAATGGGTGCTATTTTTAATATTAATTTTTTGAATTGTAGAAAAGAAAAAATTTTGGATTTGAAGAGCGAAAATTTTAAAATAGTAGCAACATCCTCTAGGGATTATGATTTCTCTTTAGAAGAATTGGATATTAAAGATAAAATTGCTTTAGTACTTGGGAATGAAGCAGCCGGAGTAGACGAATTTATATTAGAAAATTGTGACAGTAAAGTCTCAATTCCCTCTTTTGGTTCTTCAGAATCTTTAAATGTTTCGATGGCTGCATCTATATTCATTTACTCAATTTCTATAAAAAGGAAGGATTTGAATATATGATTTTACATTTTACAAAAATGCATGGTTTTGGAAATGACTTTATAATTGTAGACAATATAGACAATAAATATAAATTTGATTGGTCTAACTTAGCTTCAGTTATATGTCAAAGAAGATTTAGCATAGGTGCAGACGGATTGATTGTTCTGGAAAAATCTTTAATTGCTGATGTCAAATGGGAAATTTTTAATCCAGACGGAACTGTTGTAGAAGAGAAATGTGGAAATGGATTAGCTTGCATAGGAAGATACTTTTTCAATAATATAAATAAGAAAAAATTAATTAAAGTTGAATCTAAGCTAGGGATTATTGAGGTAGAAGTAAATGAAGAAAATATAAAAATTGAAATGGGAAAAGCAGAGTTTGATCAAAACTTAAAAGGAAAAATTAAGATTGTTCTTGACAAAACCGTTATAGAGGGGTATTTTATTCTTTTGGGAAACCCACATTTTGTATTTTTTGTAGATAGCTTAGATAAGGGTCTATTTTATGAGATAGCTCCTCATTTAGAGAAAAATAGTCTATTTCCCAAAGGTGCTAACATACATATGGCTTCTATTAAAAATAAAGAATATATTTCTATGTTAAGCTGGGAAAGAAATATAGGCCCTACTTTATCATGTGGTAGTGGTGCCTGCTCGGCTCTATTAGCAGCTTCAAATGAAACAATGGCTAATCATGCCTATGTTGAATCATTAGCTGGGACCTATTTAATTAAAATAAGGGGAGAAGAAATTCAAATGTTAAGTAATGCTTTTGAAGCTTTTAAAGGGTACATGAATATTTAAGGAGTGTTATAATGAAATATTATCAAAAAGATGAAAAAAATAGATACCTATTTGGATTAGTAGCTATTTTGCTTTCATCGCTTATGTTTTTTCTAAAAACAACAATGTTATTAAAAATATTTTTATTCATTTTCCTAACTTGGAAAATGTTTGATTTATTTGTTTATTTATACAAGAAATTTTATTACAAAAATTTGGATACAACTCAACTCAAAATTTTAGATAGTAGCGCTATAATTGATGGAAGAATTATGGAAATTGTAAGTGCTAATTTTATGGAAGGTTCAATTGTAATTCCATCTTTCATTTTAAGAGAATTGCATAGACTAGCTGATTCTGACAGTGCTCTAAAAAGAGCTAAGGGAAGAAGAGCTCTTGATTTAGTTGATGAATTAGTTAAAGAAAAAAAGGTACATGTTTACATTGAGACTAAAGACTACACATTCACTACAGATGTTGATACTAAGATATTAACATTTGCTAAGGAAAAAAATGCTAAAATAATAACTACTGACTATAATATGTCTAAAGTAGCTAAAATTCATGGTCTAGTTATCATGAATATTAATAAGTTAGCTAATGTAATGAAATCAATTTTGCTTCCTGAAGAGGAAATTGAAGTAGAATTGCTTAAAAGAGGTGATAAGCCCAATCAAGCTATTGGATATTTAGAAGATGGAACTATGATAATTGTAGAAAATGGTTCGAGCAAGATTGGTGAAAAAGTTAAAGCTTTTGTTACAAGTACTTATCCAACACCAGCTGGAAAAATGATTTTTGCCAAAATTAGAATTCAATTAAATGAAGGAAAGAACTCAAAAGAGATTAACAGGGTAGTAGGTTCAGATGAAGACAGTAAAACTTCATAACACCTTAACAGGCAAAACTGAGAATTTTGAACCTAAAAATTCTACTATAAAAATTTATGTTTGTGGTCCAACAGTCTATAACTTTATACATATAGGTAACGCAAGACCATATGTTTTTTTTGATGTAGTAAGAAAATATTTAGAATATCTTAATTATGAAGTCATATATGTACAAAATTTTACAGATATTGACGATAAAATAATTAAAATAGCTCACAAAGAAAATGTTTCAATTGAAGAAATTTCAGAAAAATATATAGAAGAATATTTTCTAGATGCAGAAGCTTTAAATATCAAAAAAGCAAATTTTCATCCTAGAGTAACTGAACATATAGAAGAAATTATAAAAATTATTTCTAATTTATTAGAAAAAGAAATGGCTTATAAAGCTAGGGATGGAATATACTTTAAAGTAGATAAATTTAATAGTTATGGTAAATTATCTAAACAAGATTTATCAAGTATAGAAAATAAAGATGATAAAGATTTTGCTCTTTGGAAATTTGAAGAAAATCAAAACTTAAGTTGGTCTGCACCATTTGGACAAGGAAGGCCGGGCTGGCATATTGAGTGTTCTGCAATGATCAATAAAAATTTAGGAAATGAAATTGACATTCATGGCGGAGGTCAAGATTTAATTTTTCCACACCACGAAAATGAAATTGCTCAGTCGGAGTCTGTTAACAATAAACCTTTAGCAAAGTATTGGATGCATAATGCTTTTGTCATCTTTGAAAATACAAAAATGTCTAAATCTTTAGGTAATACGGTTCTTATAAGAGAACTTTTAGAAAAATATAATGGAAATATTATTAGACTATCATTACTTATGACCCATTATAGAAAACCTATTAATTTTTCTTATGAAAAACTCGAAATGTATAAATCTTCGTATCAAAGAATAGAAAATTTTTTTCTGAGAATAGAAAATATTAAAGAAAATCAAGAAGGTCTCGATCTAAGCGAAATTTCAGAAAAATTAGTAAGAGATTTTGAAAAAGAGATGAATGAAGACTTTAATACACCAGGAGCATTAGGAATAATATTCGAAGCCTTAAAACAAGTAAATACCATTTTAGATCAAACAAAAATCTCTACATCTTCTTTAAAAGTTTTTTTTGAAAAAATGAATTTATTATTAAAAATACTAGGAATCGAGATTTTAAATAACAGAGATGAAAATAAATTAACCTCCTCATTAATAACTCTTTTGGTTAAAATGAGAGAAGATGCTCGATTAGAAAAAAACTGGTTCTTAGCAGATAAAATTAGAGACGAACTCTTAAAAATTGGAATAATTTTAGAAGATACTAAAGAGGGGACTGAATGGAAAATTTATTAAATTTTTTGAAAGAAAATTCTAAAAACTTCTTAAACAAAGAGATACAAAAGGATAGAGAAGCTTGTACTTATTTATTTTATGGAAGAGAGGGCTCAAATCATCTTGAAATTGCTCTCTATTTTATTTCCAAACTTTTTTGTAAGGGAGATAAAAATTGTGAAACTGGTTTTTATCAAAAGCTGCCTTCATCAGTTCATATATTAGAACCAAAAGAAGAACAAATAATTAAGAGAGAAGATATAAAAGAGATTATAAATATAGCTTCTCATAGCTCATTTTCGAATAAAAAATTTTTTATAATCAACAGCATTGAGAGAATGAGAGAAGATGGATGGAATACTTTACTTAAGACTCTAGAAGAACCTTCTAGCTCAATTTTTATTTTACTATCCTTTAATTCAAGAATACCAGCTACTCTTCTCTCAAGAGCATTATCCTTGGATCTTTCACCAAATTTAGATAATGTAGAAGATAAGGAATTATTTGAATTTTTAAATGGAAATTTAAAAGACTATTTAAATTTTAGAAAAGAAGATTTAAAATTAGATAAATTGGAAATTTTAGCATTAGATAAAGCTTTGGAGAACTATTCTTTTGAAAAAAATATAAAAAATAAATCTATCTTTATAAAATCAATTACTGAATTTACTAAAAATGTAAAAAATTATAATAAGATTGATAAAATATTACTTGCAGATAAATTGGAAAATATAATTGATAAAAACAGGGAATTACTATATGAATTTATCTCAATAGTTATAGATAACTTTTGTAATTTAAATAAAAATGATATAGAATATTATATGTTTTTAAAAGATTGTGTCTATAAGAATGTTAATATTTCTTTAATTTTAATTAATTTTCTAATAAATTTAAGTTGAAAAATATTTTTTGCTATGTTAGAATACAATTATTGAAATTCAAATGATGTTTAATTATCAGGAAATACAACATTTTCTGATAATTTGATATTATTAGGCATGAATTTTAGGTGGCGACGTAGCCAAGTGGTAAGGCCGAAGTCTGCAAAACTTCTACACAGCGGTTCGATTCCGCTCGTCGCCTCCAAACAGGTAATACTTTAGAAAAACAAAACTGTATTAAAACTATGAAAATTTAATACGTGAAATTATAAAAATATTTATATTAATCTATGTTAATATGAGAGGAGAACAATAAAAGAATGAAAAAACAATTAGCTATCTTAGGCGCGTTTTTAGCTGTTAACACAGCAGCAAATGCAGCATTCGATTTAGAATTAAAAGCTGGAGCGGGTGTTTATGATTTCGTATCACAAACTCAAGCAGCTTCCGCAGATCAAAAAGAAGCTTTTACAGCAACTTGGAATTTAAGCCAAGCGCTACAAAACTTTGGTGGTGTAGCTCAATTAAACTATAACGTTACAGAAGGTTTATACATTGGTGGAGGATTAGCAGTTTTTTATGACAGAGCTTTCAAAGGAAAGACTACAGTTGACAATGTAAAATATACAAACGTTGAAGGCGAAGATAAAACTGCTGATAAAGTTACTAAAGTAAGTGGTGGTAAACTTGAAGGAAATAAAATAACTGATTATAATGTAGAAGCACCTGCAAAAGGTGGATTCATTAATATTCCATTATTTGCTTCAGTTAAATATGATCTACCTTTTGCTTTAGAATCATATTCAATGAATTTTTATGTTATAGGTAAATTAGGCTATAACTTACCTGTAACTATGGAAGAAACAGGTGAAAATCTTGCTTTCGGAAATACATTCCTTAATTTCCATTATGGTTTAGGTTTAGGTGGAGAATTCTATGGAGTACAATTAGAAGTACTTTACAATGGCTTAACACAAAACTATAAAGACAGCAAAGTTGCACCAGAAAATGGCGAAAACTTAACTTTAGGTTCAATGAATGCAGGAGAATTTGGAGTTACAAGATCAACATTTAGACATGGCTTTAGCTTAACAGCTGGCTATAGAATGCCAGATCTATTCTAATAGTTTAAATTACAGTTTTGTTTTTTTAAAGTATTTACTTAGATGTTGTAGACATCTTCGTGTTGAAAGCTTTTAAAGTTTTTTAACTTTTACTCCCTAGTTTTCAACACGAAAATGTCTATAACCTTTTATACAACATATTTTCCATTTAGTAATTTAAAAGAAAGCGAAGTGGGGTTTAATGGAAAGATTAGTTGGATCTTCTGTATATGAAGGAATAGCTTTAGGTGAAATTGTCTATTTAGTTGATGAATCTCAAGGTATCAAACGTATAGTTACTTCTCCGATAGATGAATTATCTAAATTAGATAAGGTAGTAGATCATACACTAAACGAGCTAGAAGGATTAAAACATTCACTTTTTGGTAAAACAGATAGAAAATATTTAGAAATGCTAGATGTTCATACAATGGTTCTAAAGGATGAAAATTTTGTTAAAGACATCAGGGACTTTGTTATAAATGACCATCTTAGCTTAGAAGAATCTATAAAATCTGTTATAAAAAAGTATAGAATTGCTTTTGATCAATTAGGGCATACTTCTCATAGAGATAAATTCTTTGAAATAAGAGATGTAAGTCATAGATTATTAGGTAATATTTCTGAATCAAGTTTTTCAAAAGATTTACTCCATAATAAAATTTTAGTTACGAAATCACTAAATGCATCTCTTTTACTTGAATGTAAAAGCAAAGGTATTAATATTTTAGGTATCGTTACTGGTTCTTACGGAGCAAGCTCTCATGCAGCTATTTTAACTAAAGCTTTTAAAATTCCCACTATATTTAACGTTAAAAGTTTGAGCAGAACAAATTGGAATAAAGTAAAAAGGGTAATATTAGACAGTAGAAAAGGGAATGAAAGCCTTTTTCTTGACCCCAATCCTACAACAGAAGAAATTTATATTAAACTATCTAAAGATTTTAATTTCAAGAGAAAGAATATTGAAGAATACGAAGTTTTAGATCCTATTACTAAATGTGGAAAAGAAATTACAGTTGACCTAAATATAAGTTTTTTGGAAGAGTTACTTGATAGTACTAGTCCTTCAAATGTTGGGTTATTTAGAACAGAGTTTTTATTTATGAGCTCTTCTAAACCTTTGAGTGAAGAAGAACAGTTTAAAATGTACTTAGATTTAGCTTCTACTGTTAAAGAGGGTAAATCAGTAAGTATAAGAGTTTTAGATTGGGGTTCAGATAAAAATATAAAATATTTACCTTTTATAAAAGAGGCTAATCCTGCTTTAGGTAATAGGGGAATAAGATATTTACTTCAAAAAGATAACATCTTAAGAACACAATTTAAAGCTATTTTAAGAGCTTCTAAATATTCAAAAATAAAAATTATATATCCTATGATATATAGTTTTACCGAAATCATTCAAGCGAATAATATACTGGAGGAATGTAAAATAGAATTATTAAATAATTCTATTGATATATCAACTAATATTGAAGTAGGCGTTATGATTGAAGTGCCTTCAGCTGCTCTAAATATATCTAAAATTTTAGAATATGTTGATTTTGTAAGCATTGGAACTAATGATTTAACTCAATATATACTTGCAGCTGACAGACAAAATAGGAATGTTTCTCATATATATAATCCCTTAGATTCTTCTGTATTGAAATTAGTTAAATATGTAACACAAGAAGCTAAAAAAAGAGGCAAACTAGTTAATGTATGCGGTGAATTACCTTCTACACCATCAGGATTAGTAGCTTTATTAAGCATTGGTTTAGATAGTGTTAGCATTAGTCCTTCTTTTGCTGGAATGGCTAAAAAGATTATTAGAAGTATCAAAATAGATGATCTAAAAGGTATTTCAGAATATATTTTAGAATCATCAGACGCTGAAAAGAACAAGAACATGATTAATATGTTTTTAGATGAGGTTCTATCATGAAACTTGTAGAAGTCGAGATTAAAAATATTAATGGTTTACATGCTCGCCCTGCTGCAGCATTTGTAAAGCTATCTGCTAAATTTAAATCAAATATAAAAGTTTCTAAAGGGAGAGAAACTGTAGATGGCAAAAGTATACTTGGGTTAATGCTATTAGCTGCCGAAAAAGGAAGTAAGCTTAAAATAAGTGCTGACGGAGATGACGAAGAGAAAGCTCTAGATGCTATAAAAACCTTAGTAGAAGTAGAAAAATTTGGTGAAAAGTAATGTTTTTTCTAATGATTATTTCTGGAGGAGTAATAGGTTGGATTACTAATTACTTAGCTATAAAACTTCTTTTTAGACCTTACAGAAGAATATTTTTTTTGCAAGGATTAGTACCTAAAAGAAGAGATGAAATAATAAAGAATATCTCTTTGAGCATAGAAAAAAACTTATTTAATGTAAAAGATATAAAATCTATTATCGAAAGATCAAATTTAATAGAGGAAATATATTCTTCTATTAGTTTTAAATTAAATAAAAGTAAGCTATTTTATCTATTACCAAATAATTTAAGTAATAAGATAAATGATTATATTAAAAAAGTTCTCATTAATCATAAAGAAGAGATATTGCAGGGAATTGTAGCCTCTGTAGAAAAGAACTTAGATATAAAGTCTATTATTGAGAATAAATTAGAAAATTTCTCAAATAGAGAGTTAGAAAAATTAATTCTAACAGCTACAAAAAAAGAATTAAAACATATTGAAATTTTAGGTGGAATATTAGGATGTGCAATTGGTGTAATACAATTTTTAATTAGTAAATTAATGAACTAGGGAGTAGAATGGATAAAGACATATTGGATTTAAGGCCTCAACGTTTAGAGGACTATATAGGTCAGGAAAAATTAAAAGAAAAATTAACAATCTCTATAGATGCTGCTAAAGCACGAAAAGAATCGCTAGATCATCTTTTACTTTATGGTCCACCTGGCTTAGGAAAAACGACTGTAGCTAAAGTATTGGCTAAACAGTTA
>JAEWOZ010000113.1 GCA_023399505.1 Fusobacteriota bacterium
TGTGGAAGTAGTAAAGCTATTAATAGAAATATGAAAAAAGAGTATCAAGGATTAGGCAGCTCTAATTCCTGTATCACAAAACGGTCATATAGATTTAGTAAATTTATTAATAGATTTAATTTCATTCTTATCTTGCTAGAGATGCTATATTTATATTAAATTTAATTATGAAGGAGAGAATAATGAAGAAATTTATATTAATAATTTTAATGATTTCATGTGTCAAAAGTTTTAAAAACTTAGAAGTAAAAAATAAGGATATTAATAAGGACTTAGCTTTAGCTATAAAAAACAATGAAAATGACGAAGCTATAGAGTTGATAAAGAATGGTGCTAATGTTAATTATATTTTAGATGGAAAAAGTATTTTGAATTTAGCATTGGATAACAAAAATGTGGATATAATAAAAGAATTAATAGAAAATGGAGTTAAAGTAAATAAAAATGATGTATTAAAAATATACAACTTAGCTTTAAGCTGTTTTAACTATGAAATAATAGATTTAGTTAGGAATAAATATGAGTTATTATTTAATAAAATAAGTAATGATGAATATTTATTGCTATTAGGTAAAGATAAATACTTATTGCTATTATGCTATATATCAAATATGAAAGAGGTAAAAACATTTATAGAAAAAATGAATTTGAATCTAAATCAATCAAAAAATCAAATATACAGAAATTTGTTACTTGCTGCTTTAATTGGGGATAAGGTGGATATAATCAAAATGCTAGTTGAAGAATACAATTTTGATTTTAATTACAAAAACAATAAAGGTACAACATTGTTGATGGCTGCATCTAACAGAAAAAATAAAGAGGTAGTAGAATTTATTTTAGATAGAGGAGCTGATGTTAATGAAAAGAATAATAAAGGAGTTACAGCATTAATGGCAGCAAGCAAAAATGGTAGCAAAGAGATAATTGAATTGTTATTACAAAAAGGTGCCAATATTAATGACAAAGAAAATTCTGGATGGACAGCATCGATGGTAGCTTCTCAAAATGGACATCTAGAAATAGTAAAATTACTTTTAGATAAAGGTGCTAATCTTAATGAGCAAACACATAAAAAATGGACATTGCTAATGACTGCTTCACACAAAGGCCACAAGAATTTAGCTGAATTACTAATAGAAAAAGGAGTAGGTATTAATGACAAAGATGCTGAGGGATCTACGGCGTTGATGTTAGTTTCTCAAAGTGGCCATAAAGAAATAGTAGAGTTATTAATATATAGAGGTGCTGACGTTAATATTAAAGACTCAGAAGGTTGGACAGCATTAATGATAGCGTCCCAAAACGGACATCTAGAGATAGTAAAGTTTTTATTACAAAAAGGTGCCGATATTAATGATAAAGAGGATTCTGGATGGACAGCATTGATGGTAGCGTCTCAAAATGGCTATCTGAAAATAGTAAAATTACTTTTAGATGAAGGAGCTATAATTGATGAAGAGGATGATGAGGGCTGGACAGCATTAATGATAGCATCGCAGGGTGGGCACCTAGAAACAGCCGAATTACTGGTAGAAAAGGGTGCTAATGTTAATTTTAGGTCAAAAAAAGGCTTTAATTCGTTAGTACTAGCATCTAAAAATGGTCATTTAGGGGTAGTGCAATTATTAGTCGAAAAAGGATCCTATATTAACGGAAAAGATAAAGATGGTTTATTATCCTTAATTGTATCTTCTCAAGAAGGGCATTTAGAAATAGCAAAATTATTGATAGAAAAAGGTGTTAAAATTAATGATAAAAATAAAAAAGGTTTATCACCGTTAATGGTAGCTTGCCAGGAGGGCCACATAAAAATTATAGAATTGTTGATAGATAAAAAGGCTAAAGTTAATGATAAGAATAAAAATGGTTTCTCATCGCTAATGATGGCATCCAAAAATGGCCATATAGAAACAGTGAAGTTATTACTAGATAAAGGTGTTAAAATCAATGACAAAAGCAAAGATGGCTTGTCAGCATTAATTTTAGCATCACAAAATGCTCATCTAGAAGTAACGAATGCTTTAATACAAGCAGGAGTTAATATTTATGAAAAAGATAAACTAAATAAAACACCTCTAATGCACATAAGTGAAAAATTAAAAACTTATAAAGAAAGATCTAAAAAAGATAATCTTATAGATATAGGTTATCTAATAATAAAAAAAATGGCAGAAGATTATATACAATTATTTATATCCTTAAATAAAAATATTAAAGCTCCACGACAGGCTAAAGATAGTGTATATGCTCATATTAATTTATTGTATTCTTTACAAAAATTACCATTAGAGCTTTTTGAAGAAGTTATTAATAAATTTTAATAACTTTCTAAATTTATTTTCTATTTTAAATTTTAAAATTAGTAAAATTTATATTAAGTAAAAAAATCAAAGAGAAAGCTTTATACAAGCTTTTTTATTTTTATGTTCTAAATAAATTTGCTAAAAGTATTATAGAATGTTAAATTTAATAAATAATAAGTTTTTAAGGAGAATGAATGAAAAAAATAATAATAATAATATTAATATTGTCATGTGCTAAAATTATAAGTTTAAAGAGCATAAGCAAAGATATAAATGAAGAATTGATTCTAGCAATAGATCAAGATGATGAGAATAAATTTAAAGAATTGCTTAGTAAAGATATTGACATTAATTATGTAAATAACAATAAAAATTTACTGGAGCTAGCTATTGAAAAAGCTAGCTTAAAAATAATTAGAGTACTTTTAGAAAATGACTTTAAAGTTGATAACAAAGATATTGTTAAAATATATAATTTATCTTTAAGCAATTTTTATTCTGAGTTAATAGATTTAATGATTAAAAAAAATTATAAGATAAAAGAAGATGATGTAAGTAATGAAAAGTATTTTCTATTACTTTGTTATACAAGTAAAGCAGAAGAAGTTAAAGAATTTATTTTAAGAAAATCTATAAATCCAAAAAAAGCTAGAGATGAAGAAAATAGAAATGGAATATTCATAGCATCACTTGTTGAAAAAGTAGATGTGATTAAATTGCTTATAGAGGATTATAAAGATGATTTTGAATGTAGAACTTTTAAGCAACTCACCCCACTCTTTATAGCTGCCAGGAGAGGGTATAAAGAGTTAGTACAATTGCTGATAGAAAAAGGAGCTAATATTAACAATAAAATGAAGGATGACTTTACTGCCTTAATGTCTGCTTCTTCTGAAGGCTATTTAGATATAGTAAAATTATTGATAGAAAGAGGAGCTGATGTAAGTTCTAAAACTCGTACAGGTTTTTCTTCTTTAATGTTGGCATCATCTAAAGGATATATAGATATAGTAAAAATACTATTGAACGCAAGTGAGGAAATCAAAGATAAAAATATTGATAGAGATTTAGCTTTAGTAGAAGCTTGCCACTATGGTCATTTTTATGTTGTAAAGGAATTAATAGAAAATGGTGCCAATATAAATTATAGATTTGATGGAAATTTTACACCATTAATGTTAGCATCGCAAGGGGGTTATTTAGATATAGTGAAGTTGTTAATAGAAAAAGGAGCAGATATAGAAAGTATATCAGATGATGGCGGATCAGCCTTAATAGTTGCGTCCCAATATGGATACACAGAAATTGTTAAGTATTTATTACAAAAGAATGCTAATACTAATCATAGAGTATCAGCTAGTGGGTTCACAGCTCTAGCTTTGGCATTTCAGAAAAATTACACAGAAATATCAAAATCTCTAATAGAGAAAGACGCTGATATAAACTATATACCTAGCAAGGGAATAACTGTTTTAATGCTAGCATCTCTTGATGGAAATTTAGAAATAGTAAAATTAATTTTAGAAAAAAATATAGAGGTTAATATTAAAGATTTTGAGGGTCGCGCAGCTTTGTTATATGGATGTGAAATCGGAGATTTTGAGATAGTAAAAGAATTAATAAAAAAAGGGGCTGATGTAAATAGTAAATCTAACAAAGGTATGACTCCTTTAATAAATGCGACAATTAATGGTCATTATGAAATAGTAAAACTGCTAGTAGAAAATGGCTCTAATATTGATTACAAATTTATTGATGATTTTACACCTTTAATTTTAGCAGTACAGAAAGGTCATATAGATATAGCAAAATTTTTAATAGAAAGAGGTGCTAACATCAATCATCTAACCAATAATGATATCAACGCTTTAATGTTAAGCTCATCAAATGGGCATAAAGAGATAGTAAACCTTCTGCTAGAAGAGGGTATTAACATCAATGATAAAACCGATATGGGGTATACAGCATTGATGTATGCATCTAAAAAAGGTCGCATAGATGTAATAAAAATTCTTTTGGAAAAAGGAGCAGATATTAATTGTAAGGAAAAGGATGGCTGGACACCATTAATGCTAGCATCACAAGAAGGAAATATAGAAATAGTAAAGGAATTACTAAAAAACGAGGCTGATGTTAATTTAAAGAATAAAGAAGGAATTAGCCCTCTAATTATAGCGGCTGATAATGGGCATAAAGAGATAGTAAAATTACTTATAGATAATGGGGCAAATATCTTTTATAAATTTAAGAAGCAATTTACAGCTTCAAAATTTGCAGCTCAAAAAGGTTATCAAGATATAGTAGAGTTAATAACCAATGAAAAGAAAAAATTAACAGAAGAGATTAAAAAAGGTTCTATTCAAAAGATAAAATATTTAATAGAGGATGGATATGATATTAATTTGAAAAATAAGGATGGGCATACTCTGTTGATGATTAGTGCTTCTAAAGGAAACTTAGATGGATTAAATTACCTTTTAGAAAAAGGAGCTGATGTAGATGTGAAAGATAATGAAAATAATACATCATTAATATTTTCTTCGCATAATGGTCATACAGAAATAGTAAAAAAACTGTTAGAAAAAAATGCAAATATTAGTATTAAAAATTCCTCTGGTAATACTGCTTTAATATTAGCTTCAAAAGGAGGCTATGTAGAAATAGTGAAGCTTTTATTAAATGCTAATTTAAATTCTAAGAAACCTGAAGTAACGAATAATTATTTTAGTAATATTATGAAAAAATTTAAAGATAATGTGTTAGATAAAATATTTATATCTGACTTTGTTAATGAAAAAAATAATCTAGGAAAAACAGCGCTTCTATATGCAGTAGAGTTTGGTCATATAGAGATAGCAAGATTGTTGCTAGATAATAAAGCTGATATTAATTATAAAGATAATAAAGGTAAAGGCGCTTTAATTTATATTGAGGAAAAGATTAATGATTTAGAAGAGGGTAGGGAAAAATATATAGAAATGCAGAAGATTTTACTTTCTTTTAAAAAGTGAGTTTGTAAAAGAGATAATAGTAAACTATAGATTTTATTCGAAGATAAAGGCAGTATAATAAATTATGATGATTTAATTGAAAAAATTATGGGTTAACAAGTATCGTTTTCTATTGAAATATAACACTAATTGGTAAATTTAATTGTTTTGTTTTCTAGAATACTTGACATTTAACTATTTGAC
>JAEWOZ010000138.1 GCA_023399505.1 Fusobacteriota bacterium
CTGTAAACCTTAGACTAAAGGGAGTGTCTAGAAATAATAATTTTTCGACAGCATCTATATTTCCATTTTTAATAAAGTAAAGTAAAGGACTTTTGCCTTCATCATCTTGAAAATCTGCTTCGTTTATCTTATGTTTAAATTTATTTAAACATATTTCTAATATTTCCTTATGTTCTTTATCAAATTCTTTTACTTTAGCTAACTCATGTAAGAAGCTATTATTAAAAGGATAGAAATAGTTGTCTTCACTTGTTTCAGACTTAAACTTAAAGTTTTCGTTTTTAAGTATATCTTTTAAAAACTCAAATCTTTTTTGTTGAAGAGCATATATAGCTATTGGTACAATTTCTTGTCCTTTTGAAGAATCTTCATAATTTATTAGATAGCAACCATAATATTCTGACTTCTTAGCTAAGAATTCATTAAACAACTCTTTCATATTAAAATCGATAGCATAGTGTAGAGGTGTTTTAGGATAATAAAATTCTATTTTAAGATTTTTTCTTCTCGCAAAATTCAAAGCTTCATTGAATAACTTTTTATTACCTGCTTCTGCTATTTCAGTTAAAACAATTTTATATCTTTTTGTTTTGCAACCTTCTGATAAAGGATATGTTGCATCTTGAAGGAAACTAAATACATATTCTAATTCTTTACTATTTCCGTTTTCTTTGACTATCATATTTTCTGCTAACTTATAAACAATATTTAAGTCTTCTTTTTCAAGAGCTTTTTGAGTAGCAAAGATTAAGGAATGTATATCAACAAAGTATATATTTACATTTGCATCTAGTTCTAATAAATAATCTACAGCTTCTTTATTATGAGCTTCTATAGCATAATAGAGTGGAACTAATTTCTCTTGAGGAGATATAACTCTAGTACCTGATTCTTTAATTTCATAAAGATTCTTATTTACTAAACTTTTTAACTGTTCTTTATAATTTTCAAATAAATCTTTTAATTCCTTATTAAAATTATTAGCAATAATATGTAAAACATTTCTGTTATCTTGTGTAAGTGAATTAATTTCAATTATTTTGTTTTCTAACAAAAATTTAGCTAATTCTACTTTACCTTCTCTTACAAATTTGTGTAAAAAGTTTTCACCATTATCTAAATAATATTCAGACAATTCAGCTACTAAACCTCTTGAAGTTAGTGCCCTTAGTTTAGTAATGTTTTCGTCTTTTAATATTTTCTTATATAATTTTTTAGAGTTCTCAACTTCTGTTTTATTTAATAGCAATGCAAATACTTTATCTTCACCTTGATCTGCAGCTAGATCTAAGAGCTTCTTTCCGTCGTTATCCTGGTTATTGTAGTTCAATAAACTAATGATATTATTCCAAATATAAAAGTTATTATCTTTCATAGATAAATAATATGGAGATATTCTACCTTTCATATCTTTTTCATTAATTAGAGCTTTTAATCCTTCACATAAATCTATTAGATCTGCATATTTAGTTTCACAAATTAAATGAGCTAAAGTTTTATTATAATCAAATCTAACATTTTCAATAAATTCCCTGTTTAATGGGTTATTTATAATTTCTAAAAGATTATCTCTATCTGTATTTAGTGACTCTAATATTTTTGCTTTAAGAAGGTTTTCTCTCTCTTCTTTCTCTTTTAAATTGAATTGTTCTATTTGATCTTTTTTTACTTTTAAAGATTGTATTTCTTTTCTATCTTTGCTATAAAATTCCTGTAAGGAAATTTTTATCTCTATATCATGACCTAATTGATTAATATTGTAAGGTGCATCATATAAATTTAATTCAATATTTTCAAAATCTCTAACAGAGAATATTATCTCTTCTTTATTTATTAGTAGAATTAGATTTTCAAATTGTTTAAAATCACTAATGTCCTCTTTATCTATTGATAAACTTAAAATAAAACTATTTTCATTAAAAGAAGCTATGTTTTTTGATTTAAAAACATCTATATCTAGCTTTGAGATTGTTAAAGTCTCTTTTATCTCTCTATCTTTTCTTTTTATACTAATTTTAGAACTATTTTTAATTATTGCTTCTTTTTCATTAATTTCATTTCCATTAACAAACAGTTCATCTTCTTTATTTTCTAAAGAGATTTTTAAGTTTTGTTTAAAGACAACTTTTGATAATTTTTTTATATCATATTTAGCATTTTCTATATTTAGATTGAAACTTTCTTTAAATTCAAATTGTGTCTTGAGTGTAGTTTCATTATCTTCAATAAATTCACTTAAAGAAATAGTAAGTTTATTGTTTTCTTTGATTCTATCTTTAAACTCTTTCCTAATATCTATTATCATAGACTCTTCAAAATATTCAAAAGCATCTTTTACTCTTTCAAGATTATCCAATTTAAGTGTTAATTTATGAAATCTCTTTTTTAGATGTTCCTTCAATTGTGGTGAAATAGGTTTCAAACTAAGTTTAAATTCATCATAATTAAATTCGAAAAGATCCTTCAAGTTTAAATTTTCTCTTTTTACTTCTATACTTTTTTCTTTATGAATATTAGATAAAATGTGAACTAATTTTATTTCAGCCTTATCTTTTATTCTAGCTCCATCTTTAAATTCCTTATTGTTTACAAATAGCTTATATTTCTCTTTATCTTCTTCTCTTAAAGAAACTTCTATAGTAGTCTCAACAATATTTTCTTCGCCTTTTAGATCCCAAATGTAACCATCTTCATTTTCTCTAGAAAAAACTTTTAACTTAAAATCGATTTGTTCTTCATTAAATTTATCTTCATCTATTTCATCAAAATTTTTGCTTAAACTTCTTCTAACATTTTCAATCTTATTAGTATTTTTATTATTCTTACTACCTTTAAATGGTGATTGTAGCCCTTCAGGCTTTTTATGTTTCTTTATGTATTCATAGTTTTGAACTTGAATCTCTTCACCAGTATACTTTTTTACTAGAAGTACCTCTAGATTGTTTAGTCCTAAATCTAAATCTTTATTTTCAATAACTAATTTTCCATCATTAAAGTATACTTTTTTATCTTCTAACTTTTGATCGTTTAGCTTAATTAAAATGTATTCAAAATTTTGAAAGAGTTTTTCTTTTAATTCATTATCTATTATAAGGGATAATTTTAAACCCTTTTTTTTAGGAACAATATCAAAAATTTCTTTCTTGAAATTTACAAATTCGTCTTCTATTTTTATATCGATAATTTTTCTTTTACTATTCTCTATATCTTCTAATACTATAGTGCAATCTTTACTAATTATTGCTCCGTTTTCTAATTCCTTATTTTTAATAAATAATTTAAATTGTTCATCTTTTGGAATTGTAATATTAGCAAAATTATTAAAATTAAAAGAACTAATATCATCCTTAATATTAATTTCTTTATCATTGATTACTATCTTATATATTTTATTATTTCTTGTTTTTCTAGTATTTTTATGTTCATTATTACCTTTACTAGTACATGAAATTAGTACAATTAAAGATATTAATATTCTTCCCATTATTTTATTCCTTTGTTTTTACTATTTGTTTTTGTTTTTTCCTTTATGTAAGCTGCAATTTTTTGTTTTTCAGCTTTTTCAAATTTTTCTATTAAATCTTCCCTTACAAAGAAAGAAAATTTTTCTATCAAACATTTTATTATTGATAATTCTCTTTGCTCGATCTCTTCTTTTATTTCTTCTATGTTTGACTGAGTTACATTTATTTTTTTATCTATATCTTTTAACTTTTCTTCTTTTAAAGAAGCTTCAATACTATATTTACTATAATTCTTATAATAGAGGTAAGCTGGAACTGCTATTAATAATGCTCCTCCTACTATTAAAGCAGATTTAAGAGGCTTATCTTCACTAAGCTTTAGAGCACCTATTCCGATGGAGCCTAAACCTATTCCAATAGAAGTTACATCTTTAACGTCTATAGCAGGTTTTGGAGCTGTAAAAGTATTTAAAATATTTTTCTTATCTTCACTTACTGAAAAATAAGTTTCTCTAAGCTCTTTATATTGTATAATATTTTCATTTTGATTTTTTAATATTATATCAATTAACTTAGATGTGTCAATTACTTCTCTATAATCTTCTTGCTCTGTTAAGATATTAACTAAATATACTAAACATTTAGAAGCTCTGTTATTACACACTATTTCTAATAAAGTTTTTATTAAAATTTGATTCCTTTTAATACTACTATTGAAAATTGCTGCTTCATAATTATAGTAAGCTTCAAGTACTTTAATTTCATCTTCTTTTATAGCTTCAAGTAATAATTCTTTTCCTTTGATTGAATTATTTTTATTCAGTTTTAGCATATTTTCTATTTTTACTTTGTAATCTTCAATCTTTAGTTCACTTACAAAGTTATCTATCTCTTCCTCACTTTGGATGTTATAAGCTAATAAGTTAATAATTCTCTCTTTTTGCTTAAATGTCAAATCTCTAAAATTATTCTTATTACATCCCATAAATACTAACAATAGTATATATAATACCCTCACTTTTACCTCTCTTGACAAAATTTTTCAACAGTTAAATATAACACATAACAGACTAAAATACAATATTAATAATATAAAAAAGTTAGCTTAGTTAATCGCTAAGCACGATTAAATTTTCTATGCTAACTTTTTAATGTTGTTAGAAGACTTTATAAATTCCAAAGTTTTATGTTCTTTTCAAGATAGTAGTCAAAAGTTTTTAAATTGCTAGAAAATTTTTATTATATTAAACAAATGATATACCTTCTACATTTTTATGTCAACATTAAAGAGTTTAAAAAGCATTTAAAAATAAAACTAGCATTAAAACTAGTTTTTAGGAAATTTCTTTATGTTTTTACATTCAGGATATTTACTGCAGCCTATGAAAGGTCCCCATTTACCTTTTCTTATCTCCATAGCGCTTCCACATAAATCACATTTCCCTATCTCTTTCAGGACTTTCTTATTTCTATCTTCTATTTCTTTCATTGCAGAGGCTAAAATTAGCACATCCTTTTTAACTTCTAATGCTTCTAGTTTAATTTCCTTAGGAATAGATAAGGTGTGAGAAGTTCCCTTTTCATCTTCGCATTGTAAATAATATCCAAAACGCCCCTTCTTAAGTACCATTAATTTAGAACATTCAGGATGCTTAACGTCGGTAGGAGTAGATGAAATTTCTTTAACAGGTACTTCCTTTAAACTATCTTTTATATGTACATTCCCTTTTCTCATTTCTTCGTAGTCTACTATATCTGCAGGAATAGACCTAGTATGCTTATTATTTGTTTCGCATTCTAAATAATAACCAAACCTTCCTGTCTTAAGAAGCATTTTACTTCCATCTTCTAAACATTTAGCATCTGTATGAATGACTTTGTTTTTTATCTCTTTTGCATCCTTTTTGTATTTTTTAATATGCTCTTCGAGATCTTGATAAAAAACTTTTATTGTATCAACCCACTCTTTATTACCGTGAGCGATATCATCTAAATTTTCTTCCATATTAGAAGTAAACTTTAAATTCATTATATTTGGGAAATGTTCCAATAACTCTTTAGTAACTCCATATCCTAGATTCGTAGGAACAAAATGTCTTTCCTGTAAAGAGACATACTCTCTCTTTTTTAAAGTTTCTACAATAGTTGCGTAAGTGGAAGGTCTCCCTATTCCTTCTGCCTCTAATTTTTTTATTAACGATGCTTCACTGTATCTAGCAGGAGGTTTTGTTTCCCCTTCTTTTGTTAGAAGCTCATTTAATTCTATCTTATCACCTTGTTTAAATTTAGGAAAAGCGCTCTCAAAATTTTCATTTTCTTTATAAAGTTTATAGTATCCCTCAAAAGTTATTTTGTTATAAGTATTTCTAAATTCGTATTCTTTATAGGTAGCTATTAACTCTAATTGATCATATTCAAGATTTGCTAATCTAGATGTTATAAATCTATTGAAAATTAAGTTATAAAGCTTATACTGTTCAACGCTTAAATAAAGTTTTATTTCTTCAGGTTTTAGCATATATGTAGGTCTAATGGCTTCATGAGCATCTTGGGTATTCTTCTTAACTTTTTCTGCTTTGCCTTTACCTATATATTCTTTTCCATAATTTTCTTCTATAAACTTTTTAGCTAGTTCCTTAGCTTCTTCAGAAATTCTCGTAGAATCAGTTCTCATATATGTAATAAGACCTTTTGGCTCACCAGAAATTTCTACCCCTTCATATAGAGATTGAGCTATCTTCATAGTTCTTGATGGAGAAAAACCTAATTGAGAAGATGCAGCTTGCTGCAAGCTACTTGTCTTAAAAGGTAGTGGAGGAGAAGAGGTTTTTTTGCTTATTTTATAGGTTGTTATCTCAAATTTTTGGTTCAAAGTATCTTTTGTTAATTTATCTAAAACTTTCTTATCTTTTACTTTATCATCTTTTTCTTCGCCTATCTTATATAAGCTTAACTCTAGTTTTTTATCAAACAAGCCTTTAATTTCCCAATATTTCTCAGGCTTGAAATGTTTAATTTTTTCTTCTAAATCACAAATTAACTTTAAAGCTACAGACTGAACTCTTCCTGCGCTTGTGTTATATCCTAAAACTTCCCATAAAAGAGGACTTATTTTGTATCCTACTAATCTATCTAAAATTCTACGAGCTTGTTGAGCGTGGACTCTCTTCATATCTATATCACGCGGATTTTTAATAGCATTCTTTACTGCATTCTCAGTAACTTCATTAAATTCAATTCTGCATTTATCGTTTTTTAAATTTAAAGCATTTGCTATATGCCAAGCTATAGATTCTCCTTCTCTGTCAGGATCTGAAGCAAGTAATACTTTACTAGATTTTTTAGCTAAGTCCTTTAAATTTTTGATTACTTTTTCTCTATTTTTCATCACCGTATATTCAGGTTCGAAGTTATGTTTTACATCAATTCCTAATTTACTCTTAGGTAAATCAATAACATGACCATTAGAGGCTGCTATCTCATAACCTCTTCCTAATATTTTTTTTAAAGTTTTCATCTTAGTAGGCGACTCAACTATTACAAGCTTTTGATCCATTTTAAGCTCCTTAATTTACAACACGTTTTTTATCTATTCCTTTAATTTTAAGTAATTCTTTTAAAATAGGTAAATCAATAGTACCATAAATTCCTGAAATATCAAGTAGCGTATCCTCAAATATTTCTTCATTTATTCTGTTTTCTTCTTTTAATATTAACAAATAGTTTAAAGCTTCATCGGTTAAGTTTTCAACCTCTAAAGGAGATAAAATTCTAAATCTTAGATTATCATCAGTTGTTTTTTTATAAGATTTGGAAACTTCTTCTAAGATATCTAGAATCTCTTTTTCCTCTAAACCTTCATTAGTAAAAAAATCGATTAACTTTTTCCTTATTTCATTTGAATCACTTTTATTTGCTAGAATATTTAAAATTATTCTAGCAATCTTCTCATTTAATAACTTTTTTCTATGCATTTTAAACCTCTTTAATAACTATTATCAAATAACATTCAATAAAAGCTTAACATATAAAAATAGGAAAATCTACTTTACAAAATAAAAGACTCACTAAAAAGTGAGGACAAAATTTAATCTTCTTTTTCTAACTTACTATAAATTTCAACTAAAATTTCTCTTAAATATTCAGATTCAAATTTATTTAAAGTTTTTTCAACAAAAGTTTTTGCTTTTTCAATTTTTCCAAGGGACATGTAAATTTCAGCTAAGGCTATATAAACATTCTCTTCCTCTTTTAATTTCAGAGATTTTTTAAAATATTTAATAGCTTCATCCCATTCAGAAAGCATTTGATTAGCAATAGCCAATCCTAAAATGATTTCATAATTATCTTCATTTCCTTGTAATATCTTTAAATACTTTTCTTTTGATATTTTATACTTTCCTATAAATCTGGCCATTATAGCTGTAGCTATAACATTTTTAAATAGAATATCATCTTTACAAAATATATTAAATGCTGTTTCATACATAAAATATTTAGCAGATAGGTTTCCAACGTAAAATATTAGCTCTTTATCTTCATAATTAGTTGATTCTAAATATTTTTTATAAAATTCGAAAGCTTGAGTATCTTCTTTTATCTCATATATTTTAGCAACTAATAAAAACATATCCTTTTCGTTTGAACTTAAAGCTAAAGACAAACTTTCGTCATAATTTTTATTATTGAAATGTTCTAAAGCTTTTTCTTCTATTTCTCCTGAAAAAAGAAAAGATGAAATTATAAAATATAGAATTAGCATTTTCATTCCTTTAATTAATATTTAAATGAATATTAACATATATAGATAAATTAAACAAATAAAAAGGAAATTTATATAAATTCCCTTTATTAATTTATTCTGCTTTATTTAATAAATTTTCCAGATAAATTATAGCTTCTTTTATTTTATTATTTGAAGAATATTTCTTTTCTTTCATCCTAGCATGTTCAAGTAATTTGTTTATTTCATCTTTTGTTAATTTATATCCAAATCTATCTTTTATCTTTTCAAATACTTCGCTATCGAAGTTACTTATTAGAGCATATAATGAATTTCTTTTCTTTAAAGTAAAACAGTCTTCTAGTTCAGGTAAACTTAAAAATTCTAATATCAACGCTTTTTTAAGATATCTGCATGCTAAATAAAAGCTGTTTTTACCTTCTAAATCTTTTTGATTTAATCCTATATTTTTATCTTTAAGAGCTTTAATTTTGAGAAATTCTCTAATAACTTCTTCATTTTTTTCAATTATTGAAAGTTGGAAAGGATTTATTATATCTTCGTCTTGAGCAAGAAAATTAACACCTTTTTCTTCTAATAATTTAAAAATTCTAGGAATATTTTCCTTTTGATAACCTTTTTTCCACTTAGCCACTGCAAGTGCGTGTAATGAATTGGAACGAGTATAAGATCTTTTATTAACATCTGCACCATTTTCTAATAATAATTCTACCATCTCATAATTTAAGTTGAAAATTGCTATCATCAAAGGTGTAACACCATCTTCAGGTGTACTAGAATTTATGTCATAAAGTTTTCTTTCATTTGCATCTAAAATTGAATTAAAAGAATAATGGTTTAATAGATACTTTAATATATGAGTATTATTTCCTTTAGCTGCTAAGATAATTATAGGCTCTCCTTGATTAGTTAAATTTCTTGGAGAAAAGCCATGGTGCATTAGAAATAAAAAAGAATCATATTTTCCATTCAAAGCAGCAATTTGTAGAAAATCTAGATTTTCTCTTCCATATTTAGCTTCTGTTATAAAGGGATTAACTTTTATTATATCTTCCATATTTTCTGTTGTTTGATCAATTAAAAACTGATGAAATTCTTTTTTTAAATTTTCTGGACAATGCTCATCTTTAAAATTAGTATTAATATTAATTATTTTACTGCAATTTCCTAATAGCAATAAAAAAAATAATTTTATTAATAACATATTTCACCTCTCTAAAGTTATGTAATTAATAGAATTATATAATAATTTTAAAAATTTAGCAAATTGATTGAATATTTATCTCTATTTATTTAAGAAGTTTTAATTCTTCTGCTTTATTATGTATTTCTATAATAAAATCTAAAAGAGGTTGTCTTTCCTTTAATAATGCAACTATTTGAGGATAAATTTCATTCAACCTATTCTCATCATTTTCTAAAATTTCATAATATATCGGTAATGTTCCTTCTTCACTTGAAGTATGATGAGTTATTTTTTTAAACACTTTACTAAATTTATGCTTCCTCTTGTGAGCAGTGTTTAATTCTTTTATAGGATATTTGTTTCTCAATTCATTTACTTTGTCTCTATATAAAGCTAGTTTTTTTCTTTCTTCTTTGATTTTTTCAAATAATTTGTTAACTTCTGTTTTTCTTGAAGTATGGTCTTTATTGGTTTCAATTCGTGTAGCTAATTCACCAATCTCTTTTGTCTCTTCTTCAGCAAATAAAATAACTTCAGATAGTGCTTCTTCGTAAATTTCCTTACCTCCATCTTTTACTTTTGAAATCCAATTATATTCATTATATATAAATTCTATATATCTATTTGCTTCATTAAGCTCAGCCTTATTTAGCAAGAATTTATGTCTCTCTTTAACATGTTGGCTAATATTTTCTCCTATTTGTCCCATATTAATTTCAGCAGCACCAAAACTAGCAACCTCTGAAGCAGTAATACTTACACCACCAAGAATATCTCCTAAAATTTTAAGAACAAGCTTAAAATTTAAATGAGCTTTACTTTCAAATTTACCGCCAGCAGCGAGTAGCTCTTCGACAATCATTTCATATTTCTTATGCCCAGCCCATATCAAAGGAGTAATACCCATAACTTTCATGGTAGGATCTGCATTCTTTTCTAGCAAAAATCTTACCATTTCTATATTTCTTAAATCTATAGCTAGAATTAGAGGGACCATTTCTTTATTATTTTTCTTGTTTATTAAAGAAGCATGTATCTTAGAATTTACTTGCCATAAATAGCTTAAAATATTAATCTTATTAGATTTAATAGCTACCATAAAAGGTTTATCACCTTCTCCATTTACTTCTTCATTTAAAAGGCTTATTTCTTCTTCTGGACGTTGCATATCTTGTTGAAGTTTCTTTTGTTTTTCTATAAACATTTTAACAATAGATAATTTCCCCATTTTAATTGCTAAACAAAATGGAGACTCTTGATCAGAAATATTAAACATATTCAAATCAATTCCATCTTTATTTATAATATCTTTAATTACTAAGTCATGCCCATTTTTCAATGCTAAATGGAGCAAGGTATTACCTTCTGGTGTATTTGTTTGATTTAGATTCTCAGTGGGTAAAAATTGAAAAGCTATCTTAAATAAATCATATAAATCGTCTTCTTTCCCTTTAAATAGTTCTAAAATAACCATAGGAAAGGTTCTTCCAGAAGGATCTATAAAATTAGCTTTTTTTTCATCGCTTAAACTATTTAAGTAACTTACAGCTTCTGTTTTATTCCCCTCTTCTAAATAAGTTTTAAAATTGTTATCTAACATATCTTTTGATAGAGAAGATAATGGTTGATTTTTATTTTTAGAACAATTCTTTAAAAATGTTGACATAAAAACAAAAATAATAAAAAATGCTTTCATAATTCTCCTTTTTGATATAGTTTTATATAATTATAATTTCTAAAATATAACTAATCAAAATAAATTTTTTAAATATTAAAAAAATATGATTGCAAAATATATTTTCATTCCTTATAACTTTAGAATAAACTATTTTAATATTATCTATAAATTTATTTAATTTTAACATCTTTTATTCAAATATTTAACTGAATTTTTATTTTAATTTCTTTAAAGAGCATATCAAAAATAATTATGTTTTTATTTTTAAAGCTATAGAAAACCTATTTATAAATTATATTAATTAATATATATAATTTATAACAAAATAGTTTTGATATATTTTTAAAAAATTTATATTTGTAAGAATTAAATATAAATAAATACATCTTTTTAATGTTCAATATTCAAATTTATACTAAATATGTAAATAAAAAAGAAATTCATATGAATTTCTTTAATTAGCTCATTCCATTTTAGATAACAGATTTTCTAAGTAAATTATAGCTCTTTTTATTTTATCATTTAAAAAGTGTTTGCTTTTTTTCTTTTTAGAATATTCTAATAAATTTTTTAATTTTTCTCTTGTTAAAGTATACTCAAATTTTTCTTTTATTTTTTAAAATAGTTCTTCATTAAAATTATTTATTATAGCATATAATGAGCTTTTTTCTTCTTTGTTATCTTGAATTTCTTTTAAATCTAATAAACTTAATATTAGATCTTTTCCTAAGTTTTTACATGCTAAGTATAAACTGCTCTTTTCTTTTTACGTAAATTAATTTAAACCTATATCTCTATTATATAAATTTATTATATTAATAAAAGCTTTAACAACTTCTTTATTTTTTTCAATTATTGAAAATTGAAAGGGATTTAGATCGTCTTCATCCTTAGCTAAAAAATCAGCGGTTTTTTTGGCTTAGTAATTTTAGTATTTTCAATATATTTTCTTTCTGGATTTCAATTTTATATTTTGCACTACCTAAAAAATTTAATACATTAGGGTTAGTAATAGCTTTTTTACTTATATTTGCTCCATGGTCTAATAATTTTACCATTTCATAATTCAAGTTATAAATAGCAATCATTAAAGGTGTTAAACCATCTCTAGTACTATAGTTTATATTATATAATTTTCGTTCTTCTTCAGATAAAATTGTATTAAGAGAATAATATCCTATCAAATATTTTATTATATCAATATTGTCTCCAAATGCTGCTAATGTAAGTAAGGATTCTCCTTCATTACTTATATTTCTAGGAGGAAAGCTATGACTTATAAAAAAAGGAAAGAAGAGTATTTACCATCTCTAGAAGCTATTTGCAAAAAATCTTCATTATTATGTTTAGCTTTTGTTATAGAAGGGAATAGCTGTTATAACTGTTTCCATTATATATGTACCTTCTGCAATTACAGCTTCATAAAAAATTTTTTTAAATTATAAGAACAATTAATATCTTTAGATTTTGGATCAAGATACGAAATTTTGTTGCAATTTCCTAATAGCAAACAAAAAAATAAACTTATTAATATCATAATTCACCTCATTCTAGTTATATAATTAGTAAAATTATATAACTAATTATAAGTAGCAAACTTATTCTTAAATTTAATTAATCAATTACTTTACTTTTAAATGAACCATCCTCTAATCTTGTAATAATTATTTCATCTCTTCTAATATCTTTAATTGAACTTATAACTTTTTTATTTTTTTCAACTACAGCATATCCTCTTGAAAGAATATTTAAAGGATTTAAATTTTTTAAGATATCTATTTTATAATAAAGATTTCTTTTTTTACTATCAGCTAAATTTAAAGCCATTCTATTTAAAGTATTTTTTGAGAAACTGAGATTTTGTTTAGTCTCTTCAATATTTCTGATAATAGGTCTTTTAAGCCTTTTAATCATTTCATCTATTTGAACTCTGTTTTGAAATACATTCTCAGGAAAAGTTCTTAAAATATAGTTACTTTTTCTTACTTCTAATTGATATTTTAAATTACTAGAGATGTTTAATAAGTGCTTATTTAACTTTTCAGCTTTTAAAAGAAGAAGTTCTTTTAAAGCTTTTTTGCTAGGTGTTACTATATCAGCTGCTTGAGTAGGGGTAGAGGCTCTTTTATCTGCAACATAATCTGAAATGACAAAATCAGTTTCGTGACCCACTGCCGATATGATAGGCTTTTTTGAATTAAATATAGCATTTGCAACATTTTCCGTATTGAAAGCTTTTAAATCTTCAGCACTTCCTCCACCTCTACCAACTATTATAAGGTCTATTTCATCTAAATTATTTAAAAACTCTATTCCATGTACTATAGCATGTTCGGCATCTTCACCTTGTACTCTAGCAGGAAAAGCTATTATATTTATATTTTCAAATTTCTTTTTTGATGTAACTATTATATCTTTTAAAACTGCACCATTTTCTGCAGTTACTATACCTATATTAAATGCTAAAGGAATTTCTCTTTTTCTTGCTTGGTCAAAGTATCCTAGCTTCATCAACTTTTCTTTCAGAAGTTTAAGCTTTTCGTGTCCATCGCCTTCTTGCTCTTTCTTTTTAACAGATTCGCATAATAATTGATATTGGCCTGAAACTTCATAAAGAGTAACTTTCGCTAATACTTTTAGGACTTGCCCATTTTTAATATTATGATCTATTCCTTTAGATCTATAATTGAAAGCTACACACTTTACAGATGATAAATTATCTTTTAAGCTAAAATAAAGATGTCCTGAAGGATGATAGGTCAAATTTGAAACCTCTCCCTCTACAAATAAGTTTCTTAGATTTAAATTTCCTTCTAAATGGCTTTTAACCATTCTATTTAAATCTGAAACTGTATACATACTATTCATTCATAGTTCCTTTGAATGTTCTTTGAGAAATTATATTAATTAAATCAATATTAACATACTAATTTAATTAGGAGCAAGATAAATTTAGGATTAAAAAGTAAAAAAATTCTAATTTTCAAAAGCATCATCATAAATTTCTTTTAATTTTTTCTTACTTATATGTGTATATATTTCAGTAGTTTTTATATTGCTATGGCCTAGCAATTCCTGTACATACCTTAGATTAGCTCCATTGTTTAACATTGTTGTAGCTAAAGAATGTCTAAATATATGAGGATAAACTTTTTTATTTAAGCCAGCTTTTTTAGCATAGTTACTAATTCTATACCAAAAATTATTTCTACTTATGCTAGGAAAAAGATTATATTCTTCTCCCTTTTTATTTACTAATTTTTTTCTAAAGTTTTCATTATAACTAGATATTTTATCTATAACGAACTTTAAAGCAGGAATAATTCTTGTTTTGTTCCCTTTTCCTATAATTCTAATAGTACTATTTGAATAATCAATATCAGAAATTTTCAAATTTAATATTTCGGAGATTCTTCCTCCTGTGAAAATAAGAAGATCTAGAATCAATCTATCTCTCACTCCTAGTATAGAGTTATCAATAGCATCTATTATTTTTAAAATTTCTTCTTGCTCTAAATATTCTGGAATCCTTTTAGGACTTTTTACTCTTTCTAAAGAGTATATAGGATTCTCTTTAAGATAAAAATTTAATTCTAAATATTTATAAAAAGCTCTTAAAGAGGAAAATTTTCTCGCGTAACTGCTCTCCTTGTATTTACTTTTTAGATTTTCTAAATATTTATATAAATCCTCTTTTTTAGAATCAAAAATATTTTTCTTGCCTAAAAAGTTTTTATAATCTTCAAGATCTGCTCTGTAGCTTAGCGCACTATTCTTAGATAAACCTTTTTCTAATAAAAGGTAATCAAAAAATTCTTTTACAATATCATTCAATTTTTACCTATCTTTTCAATATTTAACCTATTATATTAAATTGTTTTAAAAATTTTAAATCATTTTCAAAGAATAATCTTAAATCATCAATTCCATACTTCAACATTACTATTCTTTCCAGTCCTGCACCAAAAGCCCATCCTCTTACTTCATTAATATCATAACCAAAATTTTCTAAAATATTCGGATTAATCATTCCACAGCCTAATATTTCTAACCAACCGCTATTTTTGCAAACTCTGCATCCCTCTCCTTTACAAAATATGCATCTTATATCTATCTCTCCTGAAGGTTCAGTAAAAGGGAAATAATGTGGTCTAAAATTAACTTCTATCCCTTCAAAAAGCTCTTTAACAAATGCTTCCATAAAACCTTTTAATTGAGCGAAACTAGCATCTTTAGAGAGATAAAGACCTTCTATTTGATGAAACATAGGAGTGTGAGTAATATCGTAATCTGGACGATATACTTTACCTATTGTCATTTTCATTATAGGAAGATTTGAATCTTTTTTAGCCTCTTCTAATGCTCTAATTTGCATTGTAGTTGTTTGCGTTCTTAATAGATATTCATCATTAATATAAAAAGTATCGCTCTCAGCTCTAGAAGGATGGTTTAAAGGTACATTCAATGCATCAAAATTTCTATAAATAGTATCAATCTCAGGAGAATCTACTAAATCAAATCCCATTCTTTTCAAAATATCCATAATTTGTTCAAATGTTTTAGTTAAAGGATGTAGAGAACCTATCTCAATCTTAGGCTCCAAGGTAATATCTATTTTCTCTTCTTCTAATCTCTTATTTAATTCTTCATTTTTAAATATTTCTTTTTTGTGTTCTATAAGTTCAGAAATCTTATCTCTTACTTCGTTAGAGAATGTTCCTATTTGACTCTTTTCTTCTAAAGATAAATCTTTTATTTTCTTCAAAGAAGTAGTTAAAAGACCATTTTTGCCCATATATTTTATTCTTAATTCTTCAAGTACTTTTGCTTCTTTTATACTAGTTATCTCTTTTTCAAATTCCTCTTTTATTTTTAAAAGTTCTTTCTTTAGTTCCATTTTTCTTTCCTAAATAAATATTTAGAACATGTTAACATATTTATTTAATATAAACAAGAAAGAGGTAATGATTTACCTCTTTAAAGTTTCCTTATTTTTACAAGTTTGTTCTTTTTAATTAAATAATCTTTTTAATATCCTAACTTATTTTCTATTTTTTCTACAAGTGAAGCTTGAAATGAGTTTATAAATTTACCTCTAAAGCTTTCTAGAGCTTTTAAAATAAATCTTTTATATTCCTCAGTAATTTTTTTATCATAAGATGCAACATTTGATAAAAAAGCTGTTAACATCTCTCTCTTATCAGGTACTCTTTTATTAAAAAAGTTGAATATTTCTATATTCATTTCCCCTGTTGAAGAAAATCGAGCTTTTCTTAAAATATTAGTTAAAGTATTCTCTTCAATTCTATTAGCTATAAATGAAAGAATTTCTAAAATTCTTTTAGAACTTTTTAAAGAATAGTCTTCGTCATTATCATCACGAATTACAAATTTAAGAGATTCTGTTAGAAGATAAGGTAGAGAATCTTTTCTAAAAAAAGATTTTTCAACTGAAAGCTCAATTATATTCTTTATATTTGTAATGTTCTTTTCATAATTTTCATTAACTAAAACACAATAGTCTACTATAGTTGATAGAAGTTCTGAGCCTTCAAATCTCTCTAGTGAATATTTTAGTAGTGTTGTTTTAAAGGGTAGATCTTTTTTTATATCACCTTCAATTAAATATTTAATTACATATGCATAATCTTGTTTTCTCTTGAAAATGGTATCTAGCATTAAGTCTCTTTTTTCTATTCTACTTTTTTGGTAAGATACCTCTTTTAATTTTTTTCTAAATTTGTGGAAAATTTTTAAATAATGATCTTGCATTTTGAAGTTTTTATTTTTAAAAATCTTCTTCCTTATAATCTCAGCTAGTTCTATATATTTCTCGTTATAGGAGCTAAAAAATTTTCTTATAACTAAATATATGCACTTAGTATTTCTAAATTCGTAATTATAATTTAAATCAAGTTTGCTTATAAAATTATTAAAATTCTCAAAATCATTTGTTTCTAAAAAGTTATTTAGCTTATCAAGAATTGAATCATTTAATTTACTATTTAATTCTTGTAATTTATCTTGAAAAACAAAGTTAGAATCAAAATTTATAATTGCTAATTTTTCTAATAAATCTTTTGAAACATTATTTTCTAAATTGAGCTCTTTTATTTTTATTTCAAATTCTCTTTTTGTTTTTGCAAGTTCTTCTTCAGGATTTACTTTTTTTACATTATCCTTTTTAAAGTCTGCTCTTCTTTGTTCGTTAGTACTATTAATTACAGAATTTTGACAACCTAGCAAAATTAGAAACATTATAATGCTCTTCATTATTTCCCTCTTTATTTATTCAAGATAGTTGTTTACGTATTAAGTATAACTCCTAAATTGCTAAAAATAAAATTTTTGTAAATTCAGAATGGGTTTATTCTATTTTAATGCAAGATTGCTAAATTTTTAAGACAGGAATAAGGTTATAATTAAAATCGCATTAATTATAATAATGAGATAAAAAATTGATAACTTTCTGATAGAGCTGAATAAAAATTTTTGAATTTAAAAAATTATCTAATAAGGATTTTGTTAATTTTCTAACTAAAGAAATTTACCTAGATTTAAATTATAAAAATAGCTTAGGTCAAACATATTTAAACCTAGAACGTACAAATGGTAATGCCAAAGTTGCAAAGTTACTAATAGGTTTAGAAGCTAAGATTAATTCTATAAATGAAGAAGGAGATACTCCATTATATCTAGCTGTAAAATCAAATAGTCTTTCTATAGTGAAGAGGCTTATAACTAAAGAAGGAGTCAATATAGATAAAAAAAATATAATAGAAAAAGATTCTAATAATCAGTTTTTAAAAATAAATTAAAGAACATTAAAAATTTCTAATTAAACCTTATTTATCAAAATAAAAGAAGCTTAAATAAATGCTTCTTCATTATTGAAAATCAATTTAAAATTTATTTTATTAAAAATTTTTCTTTTATTCTTTCTAGGTGTCCTTGGTAAGGTGGACTTATTTCAACATTTTTTTCTGAATAAATTACAATTACTTTATTCAAGAAGTATTTAATATCATCTTTATTTAATTTATTATTATCTTGTAAAACTAACCAGCCAAATAATACTAATATTAATTCTTCACCTATTTTATTGTTATTATATATAGAGTTAAAATCTTTTATTTTATCTAAAGTTGTTTCAGATACTTTTAAATGAAACAACTTTAAATCTTTTTCATCTCTAAAAAAATTAATAATTTCTTTAAAAATATTAGCTAAGCTCTTATCTTCAAAAGGTATATTTTGTTCGAAAGCAAAATTTATAACTTTTAGCTTAAAAGGCGTATAAGCAGTTGCTGAAATTATATTTGATATGAATTTTATTTTTTCAGAAGATTTTTCGTAGAATTTTTTAAATAGTTTAAAATTCATCTCTTCATCTAATATAAATTTGGAATATATATTCCAAGACTTTTCTAAATTTTTTTCAGGTACTTTTGAGATAAAACAAAATTCTAGTAACCTCTCAACATTTTCATTATTTTGAACCTCTTTATAAAAATGATTAAATTTAAAATCTTCTAATTTAAGAAGAGCCTTAGATGCAAACATTTCTACAATTTTTTCAGCTTTTTCATAACTATTTTCTAAATAATTTTTTATATAGTCATTTATTAATTTTTCATACGAAGAGTACTTATT
>JAEWOZ010000057.1 GCA_023399505.1 Fusobacteriota bacterium
AATAAGCGTCTGTAGCTCAATGGATAGAGCATCGGACTTCGAATCCGGAGGTTGCAGGTTCAACTCCTGCCAGGTGCACCATCACATAATGTATCTTTCATGCGCCATTAGCTCAGCTGGTAGAGCACACGACTTTTAATCGCGGGGTCACAGGTTCGAATCCTGTATGGCGCACCATTTTTTTATGTTTATGTACTTATTATTTGATATTTTAATATGCGAGGGTGGCGGAACGGCAGACGCACCAGACTTAGGATCTGGCGCCGCAAGGTGTGTGGGTTCAAGTCCCACCCCTCGTACCATGCGAAAGTAGCTCAGTTGGTAGAGCGCTTCCTTGCCAAGGAAGAGGTCGCGAGTTCGAGCCTCGTCTTTCGCTCCAGTGTTATTATGGATCATTAGCTCAGCTGGTAGAGCATCCGACTCTTAATCGGCAGGTCACAGGTTCGAACCCTGTATGGTCCACCATTACTTATTTGAACCTTAAGGGTTATTTTTTTTAAAAAGGTTGATAAGATGTTTAAATATATATTAAAAAGAATATTATTTGGAATTATGACTGTGTGGCTTATTGCTACATTGACTTTTTTTCTAATGCACGTAATGCCAGGAGATCCTTTTCTAAGTGAGAAGGCTGTTCCTGTTGCTGTAAGACAAAAGTTATTAGAAAAATATAATTTAGATAAACCTTTGCATACTCAATATTTCATTTATATGAAAAATTTGGTTAAGGGTGATCTAGGAATTTCTATGAAATATAGAAATAGAAGAATAGGAGATGTAATTAAAAAACATTTTCCTTACTCATTAGATTTAAGTATAAATGCTCTTATTTTAGCTTTATCTTTAGGTTTAATAATAGGTATAATAGCCGCTTTAAATAGAGGAAAATTTTTTGATACTTTCTCTATTTTAGTTGCTGTTATAGGAATATCAGTGCCTAGTTTCGTTTTGTCAGGACTTTTACAATTAATTTTTTCTTCATGGCTGAAATGGTTACCATATGCAAGATATGAAGGGTTTAGATTTAAAATTTTGCCTACAATTGCCGTTGCAATAGGGCCTTTAGCAGTTATAGCTAGAATGACAAGAGCCTCTGTAATAGAAGTTTTAAACCAAGATTTTATTAAAACAGCTAGATCCAAAGGATTACCTCTTTATAGAATAGTTTGGAAACATATTTTAAGAAATGCAATAATGCCTGTCATAGCGTACGTAGGACAATTATTTGCTACTATTTCTACAGGCTCTTATGTAATTGAAAGAATGTTTGTAATCCCTGGTTTAGGAAATAGTTATGTTGAAAGTATAGAAAACCAAGATTATACTATGGTTTTTGGATTAACAATTTTTTATTCCATAATACTTGTTTCTGTATTAGCTATAGTAGATATTTTATATAAGGTAATAGATCCAAGGGTTAGACTTACTAAAAAAAGTTAGGAGTAAATAATGTTTATAACTAAAAAGGATAATAAAAAGCATTCCAATTTTTGGGCTGATGCTTTTAAAAGATTAAGAAAAAATAAAGTAGCAAATATCTCTTTTTATTTTTTAGTTATTCTTACCTTATTATCTATATTTTTACCTTTTATAAGTAGGTATGATTATAAAGAGATGAATCTTGATTTTCAATATAATTTTTGGAATTGGGAATCTTTGAAAAAAGGCTTCTTTTTAGGTACTGATGAATTTGGAAGAGATATTTTAACAAGAATATGTTACGGTGGAAGAATTTCATTACTAATTGCATTCACAACTGTAATAATAGATGGAATATTAGGTGTTTTATATGGAGCAATTGCTGGTTATTTTGGTGGGAAAATAGATACTATAATGTTAAGAATTATGGAAATAATAGCTGGGATACCCAATTTAATATACGTTATACTTTTGATGGTGTTAATGGGTCCAAGTATCTTATCTATAATTACAGCAATGAGCATAAGCAGATGGATGACCATGGCAATTATAGTAAGAGGAGAAGTTATAAAGATGAAGGAGCAAGAATTCGTACTTGCTTCTAGAACTTTAGGTGCATCTGCTCCTTGGATTTTATTTAAGCATATATTACCAAATATTTTAGGTCAGATAATTGTTAGATTAACATTTGGCATACCAATTGCGATATTTTATGAAGCATTTTTAAGTTTTATGGGTATTGGTGTTCCTCTACCTCAAGCATCTTGGGGAAGGATGGTTTCAGAAGGATTTAGACAAGTACATATTGCACCGCACGTATTTATAATCCCATCAATTTTCATCTCTTTAACAATATTAGCATTTAATTTGTTAGGAGACGTTTTAAGGGACGTATTGGACCCTAAGCTAAGGAGATAGCATGTTATTAGAAGTTAAAAATTTAGAGGTTAATTTCAATAGTTACAGAGGAGAAGTTAAAGCTGTAAGAGGGGTTAGCTTTTCTGTAAATGAGCAAGAAACATTAGCAATAGTAGGAGAATCAGGGTCTGGTAAATCTGTAATTGCTAATACTATAATGAAATTACTTCCTGGAGATACAACTAAAATAAATAAAAATTCTTCAATAATTTTTAAAAATGAAAATCTTCTGGATAAAAGTGAAAAAGAGATGCAAAAAATAAGAGGTTTAAAAATAGGTATGGTCTTTCAAGATCCTATGACCTCTTTAAATCCTACAATGAAAATAGGGGAACAAATAGCTGAAAGTTACAGATTTCACAAGGGAGCTTCTAAAAAGGAATCATACAAAAAAGCATTAGAACTATTAGAGTTAGTACACATAAATAATCCGGAACAAAGAATGAATCAATATCCTCATGAATTGAGTGGAGGAATGAGACAAAGAGTTATGATAGCTATTTCTTTGGTTTGTGAACCAGATCTATTAATAGCTGATGAACCAACTACTGCTTTAGACGTGACAATTCAAGCTCAAATTATCGATCTTATTCTGGAATTAAAACAGAAACTTAAAATGTCAGTAATAATAATTACACATGATTTAGCTGTAGTTTCAAACATTGCTGATAAAGTTATAGTTATGTATGGCGGAAAGATAATGGAAGAGGGAACAGTAAAAGAAATTTTTAACAACCCTAAACATCCATATACTTTAGCCCTTTTAAAATCTATTCCACATCTGGATATAGGAAGTGATAAAGAACTTTTCTCTATTGAAGGTACACCTCCAGACTTAATAGAAGATATAAAGGGATGTCCATTCTTTGAAAGATGTCCTTACGCTTTACCAAAGTGTAAAGAAATTTTTCCTAAAGCTTTTAAAGTTGAAGAAAAACATGATTCTTATTGTTGGTTAAATGAAGCAGATGAGAAAAAATCCAAGGAGTAAAGGTGAAAAAAGAGAATCTAATTGAAATAAAAAATGTTACTAAGAACTTTGAATTAGCAGGAAATACCTTTACTGCTGTTAATTCAGTTAGCTTAACAATAAAAGAGGGTGAAACTTTAGGTTTAGTAGGTGAGTCAGGATCAGGAAAAAGTACTTTAGGAAGACTTATAAATAGAATTTATAAACCTACAGCTGGAGAGATTTTATATAAAGGAAAAGGAATTAATTCCATTTCCAAATCAGAATTTTCTAAAACATTTCAAATGATATTTCAAGACCCTTATGCTTCTCTAAATCCTAGAATGACAGTTGGAGACATAATAGCAGAAGGTTTAGACATCCATTTCAGAAATAAGATTTTTGGAGTTTG
>JAEWOZ010000050.1 GCA_023399505.1 Fusobacteriota bacterium
CTTTAGTATGACCATGCTTTATAGCATGGATAAGCGCTGTCTCTCCATATATATCTTTCTCATTAACATTCGCTTTATTATACATTAAAAAGGCAATTGTATTTAAGTGGCCCCTTTTTGCAGCATACATCAGAGGCGTTTCTCCATAATAATTTTTATAATTAACGCTTTGAATATTATTTTTTATTAATTTATCTATAGCTGTTTCATTGTCATATTGAGAAGCATACATTAAAGCTATATTACCATTTTTAGATTTATGAAAAATGTTTGCTCCACTTTCTACTAATAATTCTATTAATTTAAAGTTTTTATTTTGGCACGCAAACATCAAAGCTGTTTCACCATTTACATTTTCTAAATTTACATCTGCACCTTTACCTAGTAAAATCTTTACCGATAATAAATTATTAGCTTGTGAAGCGTACATCAATGCTGTATTACCATATATGTTCCTGTGGTTAATATCTACTTTATAGTCCATAAGTATATTTATTATTTCTGCTTTACCATTAGAAGCTGCATACATTAAAGGATTAATTCCATAAAGGTTATTAAAATTAACATCTGCACCATTTTCAATTAAGCCTTTAATCTTGCCTATGTCGTTTTGCTGTATAGAGAATACAAATTCTTCATTTATATTCTTATTTTTATGCGATAAATTTATATCTTTAAAACAATTTAATAATAAAAGTAAAATAGGCATTTTAAAATTTTTCAATTTATTTCTTTTCCTTTCTTAAAGATTTTTAATTTATATAAATTTTAAAAAATACTTTAATATAAATTTCTTTAATTATTTTTATTGGTTTCTTCCAATTCTAATAAATATCTTATTATATAAGGTGAATCAGCTTTTTTAGCATAATTTAAAACTGTTTTACCAAAATTGCTTTTAGCTTTAATATCGGCTCCGGAATTTATTAAAAATTTTAATGAATTAAAACATCCATTTTCTGCTGCATACATTAAAGCTGTTTTACCATGAATATTTTTATAGTTAACATTAGCTCCTTTTTTAACTAAAAATTTCGCTATTTCTAAATTACCAAGAGAACTAGCATAAATTAAAGGAGTGTCTCTATGCATCCAATTGTCCTCATTAACATTAGCGCCTCTTTCTATTAAAACTTCTACTATTTTTATATGATTTTCTTTAGCTGCATACATCAAAGCTGTCTCGCCGTAAAAATTCTTTTCATTAATTGGTACATTTTCATCTAATAATTTACAAACTATACTATAACGGCCATACATTGAAGCGTACATTAGATAATTGAATCCATAACTAGTTTTATAATTTAAATTTGCTCCAGCTTTTAATAAAAAATTCACTACGTCATCATCTCCATATTTAAAAGAATATATTAAGGTTGTTTCCTCTTCCTTATTAGCAATATCAATTTTTACGCCTTTCTTAATTAGGACTTTTATAATTTCTAAATTGTTCTTCTTTATAGCATACATTAAAACTGTTTCACCAAAGATGTTTACTTCATTAATATTTGCATAATTATTCAATAAAATATTAAATATATCTAAATAGCCATAGTATGCAGCAAACATTAAAGCTGTCTCGCCATAATTATTTTTATAGTTAACACTTTCTAAATTTTTCTTTATTAAGATTTTTAATATCTCTTTATTATTGTATTTGGAGGAGATGATTAATGCTGTATTTCCATTTTTGGATCTATGGAAAATATCTGCTCCTTTTTCTAATAATAATTCTATTAATTTATAATTTTTATTTTGGCATGCAAACATCAAAGCCGTTTCACCATTTATATTTTCTAAATTTACATCTGCTCCTTTATCTAATAAAATCTTTACTAATAATAAATTATTAGCTTGTGAGGCGTACATTAATGCTGTATTACCATGCATATTCCTGCAGTTGATATCTACTTTGCAAGCTATAAGTATATTCATTATTTCTAAGCTACCATTAGATGCTGCATTCATTAAAGGAGTAATTCCGTAAATGTTATTAGCATTAACGTCTGCCTCTTTCTCTATTAGTAAAATGAAAGTTTTTAGACTATTATTTCTAGCAGCATAAATTAATGGGCTGTCTCCACAATCTCCTTTTGTGTTAACATTAGCGCCTAGTTGAATTAAAAAATTCACTATCTCATTATTTCCTAAAGAAGAGGCATAAAGCAATAATTTTCCTAGGGTAAGATCATTATTAAGGACGGTAAATTTGATAAATAATATTTTAAGTATTCCTAATTTGGAATGATCTATAGCTATTTCTAAAATACTTTTGTCAGAATGAATATAATTAATATCAACACCTTTTTCTATTAAGGCCAAAACTTTGCTCAAATCATTTTGTTTTATAGCTAATATAAGTTCTTCATTTATATTCTTATTCTTATACGGTAAATTAATATCTTTAAAGCAGCTTGATAATAAAATTAAAATAAGTATTTTAAAATTTTTCATTTTGTTTCTTTCTCTTTCATAAATATTTTGATTCATATATATTTTTGAGCTAAATTAAAGAATCTAACAATGTAAATTTCTTTAGCTATCTCTATTATTTTCTTGAAGTTTTAATAAATAAAACATTAAATAAGGTGAATCAGCTTTTTTAGCATAATTTAAAACTGTTTTACCAAAATTATTTTTAGCTTTAATATCAGCTCCAGAATCTATTAGAAATTTCAATGAATTAAAATATCCATTTTCTGCTACATACATTAACACTGTTTTACCATGAAAATTTTTATAGTTAACATCTGCTCCTTTTTTAACAAGTAGCTTTACTATTTCTAAATTACCAAAGAAACTAGCGTAAATTAAAGGAGTATCCCCATACATCCAATTCTTTTCATTGACATTAGCTCCTCTTTCAATTAAAGCTTCTACTATTTTTATATGATTTTCTTTTGCTGCATACATTAGAGCTGTCTCTCCATAAAAATTCTTCTCGCCAAATGGTAAATTTTTATCTAATAATTTACACACTATATTATAATGGCCGTAAATTGAAGAGTACATAAGAGCGTTAAATCCACGGCTAGTTTTATAATTTAAATTCGCTCCTACTTCTAATAAAAGATCTAATATATCATCACATCCATATTTGCATGAATACATTAAAGCTGTCTCTTCTTCATTATTAATTCTATTAATACCAACACCTTTTCTAATTAAAGATTTTACAATTTCTAAATGATTTCTCTTTATAGCGTACATTAAAACTGTTTCTCCAAATACATTCACTTCATTAATATTTGCTTGCATATTTAATAAAATATTAAATATATTTAAATATCCATAATACGTAGCTCGCATTAAAGATGTCTCACCATAATTATTTTTATAGTCAATAATTTTAGGATTTTTTCCTAGCAACATTTTTAATGCCTTTTCGCTATTATATTGGCAAGCAATCATAAGAGGTGTATTACCATTTTTATCTCTATGATTAATATTAGCACCTTTAAACATTAGAAATTTTGCTAAGGTATTATTTTTATTTTGGCAAGCTAGCATAAAAGCTGTCTCTCCGTTAAAGTTTTCAGAATTTATCTCAGCACCGTTATTAATTAAAAAATCTATTGCTTCAATTTTTTGAGACTGCACTGCGTACATTAAAGCTGTGTTTCCGTAAATGTTTTTATAATTAACATCCGCTTTATAAGATACTAGTGTTTTCATCAAATATACATCACCATTAGAAGCTGCGTTTATTAAAGGGGTGATTCCATAAACATTGGCAGCGTTAATACCAGCTTCTTTATCTATAAGTAAAATAGCAATTTTTGAATTCCCATTTTTAGAAGCGTAAGTTAAAGGTGTATTTTTATATTCTCCTCTTGTATTAACGTTAGCTCCTATATCTATTAGAAATTTTGCTATTTGCTCTCTTCCTAGTTCTGAAGCATAAAGTAATAATTTACTTTTAGTATCCTCATTATTTAAAATAAGAATTTTCTCAAATAGACCTTTTAGTATATCTAGATTAAAATTTTCTATAGCTATTTCTAAGATGGTTCTGTTGCGATAAGTATAATTAATATCAGCACCTAGTTCTATCAAATTTATAATTTTATCTAAGTCGCTTTTTCTTAAAGCTAAAAATAGTTCTTTATTTATATTCTTATTCTTATATGTTAAATTTTTAGATTCTTTAAAACAAGCCAATAATAAAAATAAAACCATTATCCTCAAATTTCTCATTCTATTCCTTTCCTTAAGATAAATATTTTAATTATTAATAAATTCAAAAGTAATTTATATTTTAAATAATATCATTTTATATAAAATTTTCAAAATTTTTTATTATCTTTTAAATTTTGATTATTAATTAAGAAAATAAATTTATTTACTTAAATAAAATATTTAATGAAATTTCTAATTTTATAAGCAATAATATAATTAGATATAAAAAGGGGGATGTAATGTTCAAAAAATTATTTAAAATAAGTTTAATAAATTTATTTATAGTTTCATGCTTTAATTTAGCAAATAGTTCAAACAATATTCCAGAGATAGTAATTGAAAGAGGTCTATATTCAAAAATAAGGCCTACACTTGTAATTGAAAAGATAACTGAAGATCAAGATAAAAGAATATTAAAGGGAGAAAAGGCTCTTTTTGAACTAAAAGATGCTAAAGAAATAAAGGCTATAAGTAGTAGCTCTATAAAAGGTCAGAAGAATAAAATAACCAATATTAATAAAAATCAATTTAGCTATGAGGCGATATTTGAAGGATGTGATGATTTAGAAATAACATATATTGATAATGATGGAGAAAAGGTAAAAGGATATTCTTATATCCCTATTGCTACAGAAGCAGAAATAACTTTTATTGTATATCTTGCAGGAGATAATAACTTGAATGGTGGCTCTTTTAGCTATAATCAAGCTAGTGATATGGTACTAAAAGATTTAAGCGAAATTCAGAGTGCTATTATAGATAAAAAAGCATTAAATGTAATTATATACTTAGATGTAACAGACAGAGCATTAGAGAAGTACAAAAATACTAAAAATTCTATTGTCTCTACAGGTATTTATAAATTAATTGATGGAAAACTAACATTACAAAAAGTTCTCCCTGAAGAAGAACATATAAATAGATCTGATAGAATAAACACAGGCCAAAAAGAGACCTTAGTACAATGTTTAAACGCAGGATATAGTCTCTCTAAATCTAGAAAAACAATATTAGAAGTGTGGGGACATGGAAATTCACTAGCTGGAGTAGGATTTGATGACGATAAAAGGAGCAATGGAGATGGATTAAACCTTTTAGAAATAAAAGAAGCAATTAATGAAAGTAAAATAAATAAAATTGATATCTTAAATTTTAGTGCCTGCTTAATGATGGGAATAGAAGTTTTCTATGAATTAAAAGATTGTGTTAAATACGTATCAGGCTCTCCTGAATATGTACCTGGAGATGGCTCTTATTATGGTTCATCTAAAGGAATATTAACATGGATTTCAAAAAATTATTCTGCACCTTTGAAAGAGATAGCTATAGAAATTAGCAAATTAAATTTTGAAAGTTATTTAAGTAGTGGAGCACAGTACATGAAAGGTTCAGAGTACGAATACTTCTTAAGCTATAGCTCAGCAGATTTAACTCAAATGAATGAAGAATTTATTAGCAATTTAAAAATTTTATTTAGTAGTTTAAAGCCTGAACAAATAGAAAGTATAAGAAAAGAGCTTTTATACTATGGAAAAAATATTAATCCTTCTAAAGAAATAACGGAATATTGTGATTTTATAGACCTAATTAATAAATTAGAAGCTTCAGGAATAT
>JAEWOZ010000062.1 GCA_023399505.1 Fusobacteriota bacterium
AAGAGGCGCTAATGTTAATTATAAAAATATGTATGGCGATACAGCTTTAATTTCGGCCTCTAATAATGGTCATAAAGAAGTTGTAGAATTATTAATTAAAAAAGGTGCCAATGTTAATGACAAAAATAACAGTAATCACACTGCTTTAATGTTAGCTTCTTATGAAGGAAACATGGAAATAGTTGAATTATTAATAGGACAAGGAGCTAAGCTCAACGATAAAGATGCTAGTGGTTGCACAGCATTAAAATTAGCATTATCACAAGGTCATAAGAGAGTAGTAGAGTTATTGATATTTAAGGGAGCTAATATTAACGACATTATTGATAAAAAAATATTAACAAAAATATTAATAGATTGTATTAAAAATAATGATATGGAAAAAACATTTATGTTAATGCACTATAATGGTATCTCTTATCAGGATGATGATGAAGATGGTAATTCTATCTTACACTATGCTGCTTTGACATATAATTATAATCTACTTAAAATATTGTTACTTAAGGGTTGTGATATAAACGCATTAAATGACTCAGGAGAATCACCTTTATATTATGCTTTAGCAAAAGAGAATATAGATCCGGGTTACATCTGGAATATGATAGATAATGGTGCTATATTAATTTCTGATAATTATTATGTAATAAATGGTAAACCTTTAATAGACATATTATTACCTCATGAAAATCTATGCGATAGATTAGTATACGAGCCTTTAATTTCCAAAATTTTGGATAGTGCAAAAATAGTTAAGGAATATGATGAAGAAATAATCAAAAAAATAATAAAGATACTTAAAATTAAAGAAGATGATTTTATAAATGAGAGACAAATGATCAATTTTATAAAATGGACAGTAGCAAGTATAACAAACGCCCAAATAAATTTATCTGATGTAGATATAAAAAATGATAATAACCAAGATGTAGAATTAAATATTGAGGTATTTGATGAAATATTTAAGCACTTTAAAGTAGATGATTATTGGAATAGTATAAAAGATAGAGACATTAATAAAGTAATAAATAATTTTAAAGATAAACTTAATATATTAAAAGACTATAAACCTGTAAATAAATCATTACTTGTTATGAATAATGATGAAAGATTAAGACATACTAACTTCCAAAGAAAAAAGAAATTAGCGTATTTACTAAGATTAATAAGCAAAACAGCGATTAATGGATATAATAATGATAAGATAAAATTTGTAGTAAATCAAATATTAGATTTAGTGGCATGCAATGAAGGTAGCTTAGAAGCAATAAACGATGCTATTAGATATTTATCAGGAGAAGAAGATGATACATTAAAAGAAATAATAAACGATGAACTTATGCAGCTAAGGTACAATTTACTAAAAGAGGTATGTAAAGATAAGATAAAAATAAAAATTAATAATAATATAGAATATACAGAGCTAACTCCTCATATATTTCCGCAATTAGTTAGAGATATGCAGAATGATCTTAAGATAAAAGTAGAATATTTAGATGATACTGATTATCATTTGATTTACGATAAGAAGAATATAATAGAAGAAGTAAATAAACTTTATAAAGAGAGGCTAGTAGAATACATAAGAGATAAAATAGAGGAAAATAGATCCTTATGGAACAAAGCAAGAGAATACATTGAAAAAGATATATTTAAAGGAAGAGCTATAATACAAGTAGAAGGTTTTATATATGATGGTGAATATAAAATAAAAAAGGAAGTGGTCAAGGCTTTACTTATTCATTTTAAGTTTTTTAACAGAGTAATATTTCAAGCAAAAAGATTTATACCATCTAAATTTAATTAAAAAAATAAAAGAGCTTAAAATTTAAGCTCTTTTTATAATTTATTTCTTCACTAATCTTAAGATTCTGTATGTAATTTAATATCTATTATCAAAATTATAAAGCAGATTTCTATTTTAAAATATTTAACTACCAGTTAATTTAATGTCTCTATCCTCATTTATTTTGTATTATTCCTTATTCTACTAATATCCATTGAAATCTAAGGATTATGGCAAAATGCTTTTATGGGAAACATAAATAGTATTACCTTTAAAGGCTATACCTAGTATTTTTATATTTCTTATGCCTCTATTTACTAACTCTGTTTCATATTTTTTATCTTCTATTTGCTTTATTGCTTCTTCTGCTAGCTTCTCTAATTTCATCTTTATTATCTCATCTTTTGATTTTTCATCTTTTAGTACTTTAAACTCTATGACATAACCTGTTTTGTTATTATCTTTTGGAATAATAGCTATATCGTACCTTCCTCCTCCTGATTCTCTGTTAGACTTTACTTCATAACTTTCTGTTTCTAATCTTAATAATACTCCATAATACAATCCATGATAAAAATGTTCGGTACTATCGTTATAGCTTAGTTTAATTGTTGTTAGAGATTCTATTTCCTTTTTTAACTTCTCTATATCATCAGCTAATATAGCATCTATTATTTTATTGCTATTATCTACTATATTCTTAAAGTAAGAGATCATAGTATATTTATATACATCTTTTACTTCTTCATTAGGTATTTGTAGTTCATATATCTTTCTGTCTACATGTCTAGCTTTTAAGTATCCACTAAAGAGCAGTAAACTCCATAAATATTCAGAATCATTAAGCCTACTAAATACAATATTATCTTCTATATATTCTTGTATAGTACCACCATTAATTAAAATATCTATCTTATCTTTAAATCTAATATCTGTTTTATTTATTAGATTTCTAATTAATGTGTCATCTCCTGTTCCTACCCAATAAGGTTCCAAGGATTTTTTTTGAATATAGCTGGCGATAGAGAAAGGGTTATATATGATATTATTACCAAATGTGTAGCCATTGTACCACTCTTTTACCTCTTTTAATTTGTCATCTAAATTGTTATAAGTAAGCATTTCAGTAACTTCTTCTTCAGTAAAGCCAAACTTATCGCTAAAATCATTATCCAACATGGTTCTTACCATAATATTATTAGCACCTGAGAATATAGATTCTTTAGCTATTCTTAATATACCTGTTATTACTCCTTTAAATAAATAGTCATTACCTTTAAACGCGCTACTTATAAAATCTCTTAAAAAGATCATCATGTCATCAAAATATACTTTAGTAGTATTTCTATTTACAGGACTATCGTACTCATCTAATAGTATTATTACCTCTTTACCGTAATGCTTATATAGATATTGTGATATGGTATATAAGCTTATTTTATATTCGCTGTAGTTAGCTTCCTTTGTTATAATTTTTTTAATGATATCTTTTTCATAGTCATCTAGTTTATTACTATTTAATAAATATTTATGCTCCTCATACAATCTACTAATTTTGATTTTTATATCATTATAAGTATCTTCCCATGTTTTGGATCCTATTTCTGTAAATGTAAGAAATATTACCGGATACTTGTTCAAATGTTTTTCAAATAGTTTTGATTTTTCTATATTTAATCCTTTGAATAAATCTTTGTTATCTTCTTTTATATCAAAGTAATACTTTAACATAGAAAGGTTAAGAGTTTTACCAAATCTTCTTGGTCTTGGCAATAATATTACTTGATCTCCTCTTTCAAAAAGTTCTTCTATCAATAGAGTTTTATCTACATAGTAGTATTTCTTTTTTACATAATCTTTAAAATCTGAATTTGATATTGTTGTTGACATTTTCATAGC
>JAEWOZ010000102.1 GCA_023399505.1 Fusobacteriota bacterium
CAAAGATTTTTTACAAACGTTTTCAGTTAAAGAAAAAGATATATTTAAAAAATGGTTAGATAATTTAGTTAATAAAATATTGTCTAATCCTTCTTTTAAAAGAAAAGTGATAAAAGATAACACATTAGCATTAAAATCATTAGATCTTAATATTATTAAGAAATTTTCTCTTAAAATTAAAGAAAATAATAAGGATAAAGCTAACATCACTTTTTCTGAAAAAGATTTAATAATTTCTTTACCAGAAAATGATAATTTAAATGATAATGCTCTTGAAGCAATAAGTGGAGGTTTAACTACTCTTGTTGAAGTTAGAAGAGGGCAAGATGGCAAACTTTACTACGCTGAGGGAACAGTTGCAACCGATGGTAATTTAAACGTAGACCTTAATGAACAAACAGGTGCCTTTAGATTAAGAACTTCAAATTAAAGGAGAAAACTATGAAAAATAGAATTAGACAATTTAAGGAGAAAGATTTATCAAAAATATCCGGTGGCAGCAATGAGCTCGTTTTCAATGTTAAACCTGGAGTTAAGATAAATGCTAATTTAGAATTAATAGATAATAGGCAAGTTAAAAATGTTCATAATGAAAATATAATTAAAGTGATTGAAAAAGAAAAAACAACAGTAGATATATTATAGGAGGAAAAATGAAAAAGAATAACAAAAACAGAAATAAATTCGATTTAGGAAAGGTATCAGGTGGACTTTCACTATCAGGCGGAATAACTTCAGGTGGAGCACTTAACTTAGTAGATAAATCTAAAGATATTAAAGACGATAAGAAAACTGGTGTAGTTAATAAGAAAGATACTACAGTTGGAATATTTATAGATGCTGACGTATCTATGTAAGAATTATGAAAAAGAAGAAAAATTTAAAATATGATTTATCTAAGGTATCAGGTGGTTTAAAGGCTAACTTTGGAAAAGGTTCTGAAACTTTAGGAACTATTAATTTAATTGATAATTCTAAAGATGAAAACATAAATAACAAAACAGGTTTTACATCTATAGATGATAAAACGATAAATATAGAATTTTTATAATAATTAAAAAAATAAAAGGAGAAAAAATGAAAAAAAATAAAAGAATTGATCTATCAAAAGTAGCAGGAGGTTTAAGTGTAGGTGGAGCTGTTTTAGCTAAAGGTGACGTAAATGCTATTGATAGTAGAGAAGTTATTAATACTTCAATAGACTCAAGAAATTTTAATGAAACAAAAACAGGAGTTGATATTGGAATTAAAGTTAAGGCTTCTAAAGGTATAGGAAGTGCAGCTGATAAACTTACTTCAGCACTTAAATCTTAATTTTTGATACAAACTTTCCAAATTGTAAGGGGGAAAGATGAAAAAGAAAAGAAATAGACAAATAGATTTGTCAAAAGTAGCAGGTGGAACTGATAATCCTAAAACTGAAACTTACAGTTTCGATGATTCTATAAATTTTGTAGACGAGAATGGAACTACATATTTAGGAAATGTTAAAGGTACAACTACAACTACTTCATATAATACATCTGAAACCACAATAAAAAAAGGTGGACCTTTGTCTGATCTTATAAAAAAGATAAACAGAAGTTAAAGATGAAAATAAGATACAAGAAAAAGAAATTGATAGATCTATCTAAAATAAGTGGTGGTACAGGATTAGATGTAACCTTTAAAGGTAACACTAAAATAGGTGGCGAGTTAACTGCTATTAATAATGCACAAGAGATAACTTCTGGGAGTGTTAATACAACTATAAATGAATATCATAAAAAGGAAAAAGTTAAGATTCTAGGAATAGAATTTTAGCGTTAGGAAGGTACGTATGAGAAGAAAAAAGAATAAAGGATTAAACTTAAGTAAAGTAAGTGGAGGGATGTCTATAAATGTAGAAGGTAATATTGAAGCTAAAAAGATGACCTTAATAGATAATTCAAAAAAAGAACATACTCAAAATGACCAAACCTTTCATAAGATTATAGAAATTGAAAGAGATATAAGCATCTTATCATCCCCTCTTAGTTAATATATTTATAAGAATTTAATGATATTATTTTAATAATACGGAGAGGATTTTTTTAAGATGAATATGAGTGAAAAAGAACTATTACTAAAACTTTTAATTTCAACAGAGAAGAATAAAATACTAGCAACTCTTTTTAATAAAAATAAAAGAGAGTTTTTATCAAATCTCATTTCTAATATTAGCCCTGAAAGAACTTCAGAATATATTTCTAAATATTTAGGTTATAGTTTATTAACAAGTAAAAAGAGCTATAAAGAAGTAGTTAAAGATGCTAAAAATTTACTAATAAGTGATAGAAATGATTTAAATGATAGAGCTTTAGAGGCGGTAAGCGGTGGTGCAAATTTAATATTTGAAAAAGATAAAAGCTTAAGAGGTGCAGTCTCTTCTATTCAAGGAGCTCAAATAATAGAAAAAGATGGAAAACTTTACTTAAAAATAGTAGAGTAATTTTTTGTAATAGATTATTTAATTTATATAGTATTAAACAGTTGAGTTTAATTTGTAAGATAAATTAGGTATAAATGGAACTGGCTATATAGAAATTGAAAGTTAGAAAAGATAGGAGTTATTATGGAAATAAACAAAATATTAGGTAAGATAAAGTTAAAATACTCAAAAGATAAAGATTTCAAAAATGAATTTGATAAAAATAAAGAAAAAGCTATAGAGAAATATTTTGGTAAAAATGTTTTAAAAGTGTTAAAAATAAATTTTGGAAACATTTCGCAAATTAATACCAAATCTCTTTTAAGTACTAAAGAAGAATTGGATGATAATTCTTTAGAAGGAATAGCAGGTGGTAAAGATAAAAAACCTAAAAATGAAACTAGAATTGTTACAATTGAAGAAGAATATAGACAAACTGACTTTGATCTAGGGTTGAAAAATACTCGTACTGGTGGAGATGTTAACCTTGTAGATAATAGCACTATTCGTAAAGTATAAGAGGAGAAATGAAAATGAATAAAACGTTAAAAAGTTTAAAAGAAAAATATTCAAAAGATAAAGATTTCAAAAATGAATTTGATAAAAATAAAGAAAAAGCTATAGAAAAGCATTTTGGTAAGAAAGCTCTTAAACAATTACAAGTAAATATAGAAAATGTACCTAGCAATACTATTAAATCATTTTTAAATTCTAAAGAAGAACTTGATGATATGGCTTTAGAAGGAATAGCAGGCGGTAAGAAAGAAGAGAAAAGGAAAGAAGAAATAATAGAAATAAGAGTTCCTAAAATCGTTAAGGAAGAATATAAAGTTAACATGACTCCTACAGTAAAAGGAAATTTGAATGTAACAAAAGGTTCATTTACAGATTTCTAAAATTTACTTAAAAGAAAAGCAATTTATTCTTAAGTTGCTTTTTATTTTTATAACTTTCATAAGTTAAAATTATTCAGACAATTACTTTCTATATCATTCTTTTTCAAAATAATATAGAAATGCAAATGCAGGTATAATGCTATCCAGAGCATTATTTTTTTATAAAATATTTTTGCAATTTGTTTTTTATCAAACTATACTTCATTAAATATAAAACATGGAGGAATATTTTATGAGATTATTTTTAATTTTCGCACTTCTTTTATGGAATTGTGATGGAACTAAAAATACAGGAGCTAAGAGAGCTTCCCTAGCCAAAAAAGGAAAAGGAGATATTTCAATAGGAGTTTCATGGTCTGATGATAAAAGTCTTTTTGTTGAAGGACTAGAGCTTGCATTGGAGGAGATAAATAATGAGGGAGTAATTAATAATAGAAAAGTTAGATTAATAATAAAAGATGATGAAAAATCTATAAATAAAGGACTCATTAATGCTGAGCAATTTTCAAATGATTTAAATGTAGTTGCTGTAATTGGGCATTTTGAGTCATATATAACAATGCCTGCATCTTCAGTTTATGAATTTAATAAAATAGTTATGGTTACGCCTTTATCCACAGCAGCAGCAATAACTAAAAATAAATATGAATATGTATTTAGGACTATTCCTAGCGATAAGATTATAGGTTCACAATTAGCAGCTTACTTTGATACTAAAGAATATAAAAATACAATGTTATGTTATGTAAATTCAATTTACGGTTTGAGCTTTGCTAATGAATTTGAAAGTAAAGCAGAAATATTTGAAATAAATGTAAAAGATAGAGTTGCTTATGATGTAGGAAGTAACAGAGAATTTGGAAGAATAGCAACTAAATGGAAAACCTTTACTAATCAATTTGATTCGATAATGTTTGTAGGTAACATACCTGGAGGAGAAAATTTCTTAATAGAGACAAGAAAAGAATTTCCTAATACACCTATAATTTGTGGGGAAGATATGGTAAATGATAGTCTATTACCTTTTAACGAAGATGTACTTAAAGAGGTATATTTCCCTGCTATTTTCCATCCAGATGAAAATAGAGCTGAAGTAGTAGATTTTAAAGAAAAATTCATAGCAAGATATGGTAAAAACCCTGATCTGAATGCTGCACTAGCATATGATACTTTAAAAGTAATTTGTGAAGCTATAAAAAAAGGAAAAAGTTCTGTTCCAGCTGATATAGCTAAAAACTTAAAAAGCTTGAAAGATTTTAAAGGAGTTGTTACTAAGTATAATTTTGATCAAGATGGCGATCTTATTTTTAAAGATAAGATCGGTTTACAAAAAATTACTAATAAAAAGTTTACCTATATAGGTAGATATTAAGGAGAGAGAAATGGCAAAAGATAAAAATGGTTTATTTCGTAAGGTCTCATTGGATAGACTGTCTTCACCTGATAAGCTTGATCAATTAGTGAAGGTAACAAGTCCTAAAGGCTGGTTAGCACTTTTAGGTATACTTTTTATATTACTTGTAAGTGTTATATGGGGAATATATGGAAGCGTATCTACTAAAATAAGAGGTATGGGTATGCTTATTAAAAGTGGTGGTATTATAAAAATAGAGCATAACACAAGTGGTTATTTAACAGATATAAGAATAAAAGAGGGCGATATAGTTAAGAAGGGTGATACAATTGCAAGAATGTCTTCACCTTCAACGATTAAAACTATAAATAACGCACAATTTGATTTAAAAAATCTTGAAGAGAGAGAAACAAGATTAAAAGAGTTTTATTCACAAAGTAATGAGACTCAAAAGAGATATTATGAAGAGGAAAAAGAGAACAAATTAGCTAAAGCTAAAGGTGTCGATATTAAATTAAAAGAATTAACAAAAAAAGTAATAATTGAAGAAGAACTTTATAAAAAAGGTGGTATTTCAAGAGATCAATTAACTTCAACTCAAGAAGCTATTAGATCTTTACAAATAGAAAAAGAAGATATAGATAATGAAATAAAAAAACTAGACTTACAAAAATTAAGTACTGAGCAAGAAAAAGGCCAAAATTTAATAGATCTAAAAAATCAAATAGAAGAGAAAAAAAGCTTTATTGATTATTTACAACAAAAGTTAGAGACAGAGACAAGAATAGTAACACCTTACTCTGGAAGAATAATAGAAGTATTAACACATAAGGATGCACTTGTTAATGCAGGTGAATCAATAGCAACAATTGAGTTAACAGATAATATGTTAAAAAACTTAGAAGCTGTAGTTTTCGTCTCAGCTCTAGAAGGAAAACAAATTAAAAGTGGCATGGATGTTCAATTAACACCATCTAACGTTAAAGCAGAAGAGTATGGAGTACTTCTAGGTAAGGTTACATATGTATCAGATTATCCAGTAACACGTAAATATGTAGAAAAAATATTCAGTTCTGAAGTTGCAGAAATTTTCTTTAGACAAGGCGCACCTGTTGAAGTAAGAGTAGATCTAATACCTGATTCTAAAACAGAAAGTGGTTATAAATGGTCTTCTAGACAAGGACCTCCAATGCTACTTCAAACTGGTACATCTTGTGAAGGACAAGTAACTGTGAAAAGAGAAAGACCAATTTCACTTGTTATACCAATATTTAAGAGATCTTTAGGTCTTAATTAAGGAGTTGATAAATCATGAAGGAACAAAGAGTATTAGCTAAAAGAGTTAAAACTCCTTCAGTATTGCAAATGGAAGCTGTAGAATGTGGTGCTGCTGCACTTGCAATGGTCATGGGTTATTACGGACTTTATTTACCGCTTGAAAATCTTAGAGTAGAGTGTGGTGTTTCGAGAGATGGAAGTAAAGCAAGTAACATACTAAAAGCGGCTAGAAAATATGGTTTAGATGCTAAAGGATTTAGAAAAGATCCTGAAGATTTAAAATATATGAAAGGCCCTATGATTTTACACTGGAGTTTTAATCACTTTGTAGTGTATGAAGGAATGAAAGGTAATAAGATTTACTTAAATGATCCTGCTAACGGTCCAAGAATAGTTAATTGGGAAGAATTTGATAGAGAATTCACAGGAATAGTATTAACTTTTGAACCTACAAAGGATTTTAAAAAAGGTGGAAAGCCTAAAAGTATTTTTACATCTCTAGGAAGAAGATTTATAGGGATAAAAATGGCTTTAACTTATATAATTATAGCTGGGCTAGCATTAGTAATACCAGGATTGGTAATTCCTACATTTAGTAAAATTTTTATAGATAAAATTATATTAAATAATTTGAGTAATTGGCTTTGGCCTTTATTAATAGGATTATTATTAACAGGTTTGTTAAGAAGTGCATTAAACTATTTACAAAGGTACTATCTATTGAGATTAGAAACAAAAATTTCAGTAACTACATCTAGTAAATTTTTCTGGCATGTTTTAAAACTACCGATAGAATTTTTCTATCAAAGATTTGCAGGTGAAATTAGTAGTAGAGTTGCTATAAATGAAGAGGTAGCAGAAGTATTATCAGGAGAACTAGCTACTATATTCTTAGATTTATTTATGGTTCTTTTCTACGCTGTACTAATGATACAGTATAGTCCATTATTAACTCTAATTGGTGTAGTAACAGCTTTATTAAACATTGCTACTTTAAGGTTTTTATCTAAAAAGAGAGCTACTGAAAGTACAAAGATGTTACAAGAGGGTGGAAAACTTTCAAGTATCTCCATTTCAGGAATAAGAATGATAGAGACTATAAAGGCAAGTGGAAGTGAAGTAGGATTTTTTAGTAAATGGGCAGGCCATCATGCTAAAATGATAAATTTTGAACAAGAATTAGGAGAATCTGGAGCGTTTATGTCCATTGTTCCATCTTTTTTAACAACTGTAAATAGTGTAATACTTCTAAGTGTTGGGAGTTTGGAAGTTTTAAGAGGAAATATGAGCGTAGGTATGTTAATAGCTTTTCAAAGTTTAATGGCTAGCTTTATAGATCCTGTAAATAGCTTAGTCTCATTTGGTGGTAGATTACAAGAGTTAAAAGGTAATATGGATAGATTAGATGACGTTCAAGATCATAAAATAGATTCACAATTTGAGGTAGTAGACTTAAGTGAAGAGAAAATTAAAAATACAACTAAAGTTAAATTAGAAGGTTATATAGAATTGAAAGATATAACCTTTGGTTACAATTTATTGGAAGAACCTTTGATTGAAAATTTTAATTTAAAATTAGAACCTGGTTCAAGAGTAGCGTTAGTTGGTATGTCAGGAAGTGGTAAATCTACTGTTTCTAAAGTAGTTTCAGGTCTGTACAAACCTTGGAGTGGACAAATTTTATTTGATGGGGTTTCTAGAAAAGAGATCCCAAGATCAATTCTGAATAACTCTATTGGTGTAGTTGATCAAGAAATAATAATGTTTGAAGGTAGTGTAAAAGATAATATAAGATTATGGGATGAAAGCGTTGATGAATCAGATATTATACAAGCTGCGAAAGATGCTGATATACATCAAGCGATAGTAGATCGTAAAGAGGGATATGATTTTAAAATATCCGAAAGTGGTTCAGGATTCAGTGGAGGACAGTTACAAAGAATAGAAATAGCTAGAGCTTTAGTAACTAACCCAAGAATACTTATTTTAGATGAAGCAACTTCAGCTTTGGATACAAAGACTGAACAAATAATAGATAATAACATAAGAAGAAGAGGCTGTACTTGTATTATAGTAGCTCATAGATTAAGTACCATAAGAGACGCAGATGAAATAATTGTCCTTGATAGAGGAAAAGTTGTTGAGCGTGGTACACATGATGAGCTTAAAAAGGCAAAAGGGCTATATTCTACTTTAATAAGTTCAACCTAGGAGGAGTAAATGAAATATATAACAGTTCAAGGTAATAAACCCCTTTTAATAGGTGATAGTTCGAAATCATATTTAGTTAAAAGCGGTAAAGTTGACCTTTTTCTAACTAAAGTTAAAAACGGTAAATATTATGGTAATAGAAAGTATCTTTTTACTTCAGAAGGAATAATCCTAGGTATAGATTTTCCAAAAATAAGAGAGGGCTATGGAATAGTTTTAACAGGAATACCTGGAAGTGAAGTAGAAGAAATCTCTACTTCCGATTTAATGGAATCTTTTAAAGAGGGAAAGAATCTTGAAGCTCTAGAATCTTATATAAGTAGTACATCGAATTTTGCATTAACTGAAAGAACAGTTGAAAGAATCCAAGCTAATGTGGAGATAAATATTAAAACAAACACACTATTTAGGCCTAAAATTTCAATAGGATGGATAGAAGTGAGAGAAGGATTAACTAACATTTTTAAAAGTGTTAAAGGCTTATATCCTCTATCATTAAATAGCTATGATTTCACCTTAGAAGATTCTAAAATATTTATTCATGAGACTAAAGATGTTGTAAAACTAGAAAACTTTAATGATAGTTTTACAAAATTTATTAATTTATTAGTAGAAAGTTATATCTCTAATTTTGAAAATAGTAGAATAATATCTTTTAATAAGTTTAAAGATAAGCTTAAAATTACGAAACAAAGAATGAAAGATGCTTTAAGCTCACTTATCTCAATTTTCTTTAAAGATGAAACTGCTCAATTAGAAAAGATAAGTGGTGATCCTTATTTTGATGCAGCCAAAGCAGTATGTATGTTTGAGGAAATAAATATCCAAGAGCCTAAAGTTAAAGGAGAAGTTTATAAAAAATCTCCTATAGAAGAGATAGCAAGAGTATCAAAATTTATGATAAGAACAGTTATTCTAACATCTGATTTTTACATGAAAGATATAGGGTCTCTCTTTGGATACATTAGAAAAGGTAAAAATCTTTCACCTGTGGCTATTTTGTCTAAAGGTGTAAACAAATATATGATTTTTGACCCCGTAACAGGAAAAACAGAAATCTTAACTAAATCTTTAGCTGAGAAACTTCATTATGAAGCTTACCAATTTTATAGACCTTTTCCTAATAAAAAATTAGGACTAATGGATATATTAAAATTTGGGGTAAGGAAGAAAAACTTAAAAGATGTCATTACAATTGGCCTAATGGGATTAGCTATGGGTGCTTTGGGAACATTAACGCCTATATTTACAGGAAGAATTTTCAATAACATTATTCCTGAGGCTGAGTATTCAGGATTGCTATATGTTACTATTTTCCTTATAGCTATTGCTATAACAACGGCTGCATTTCAAGTAACAAGGTCTATTGCTACATTAAGATTTGAAGGAGCTGTAGATTTAAATATTGAGTCTGCTATATGGAGTAGATTACTCTCCTTACCAGTCCCTTTTTTCAAGAATTATTCATCAGGGGACTTGAGTATGAGAGCTAATAGTATTATAAGAATAAGACAAATGCTTACTGGAGCTGCAATGTCTACAATTTTATCTGCTATTTTCTCAATATTTCAATTCTTTTTACTATTTTATTATAGTACTAAATTAGCATTTGTTGGTTTAGGGTTAACTATAATTCCAGTAGTTTTAGTATTAATTTCAGGAATGATGAATATAAAAGTAGTAAGAAAACTAACTGACTTACAAGGAAGATTAACAGGTTTAACATTCCAGATCATTTCAGGAATTGCTAAATTTAGAACAACAGGTGGAGAGTCTAGAGCTTTTGCAGTATGGGCTAAAGATGTTGCAGCTAAGGATGAATTAAATTATAAATCATCTATCTCTTCAAACAATATTTCATTATTTGGTGGATTTTATCCAATCTTATCGAGTTTCGTATTGTTTTACCTTTATTCTAAGTTTTCAACAGTACCTGGTTCAATGCCCGTAGGTAATTTCTTAGCTTTCCAAGCAGCATTTGGTAGCTTTATGTCCTCAGTAATATCTTTAACTCAAATATATATTTCTATGCTTAAAATAGTTCCTATGTATGAAAGAGCAAAACCTATACTAGAAGCTATTCCTGAAGTAACTGAGCAGAAAAAAGATCCAGGTAATTTAGAAGGAAGAATAGAAATAAATAATGTAAGCTTTAGATATAGTGCTGAAGGAACATTAGTATTGAAAAATATATCTTTATCTGTAAATAAAGGTGAATATGTTGCTTTTGTAGGAGCTTCAGGTTCAGGTAAAAGTACTCTATTAAGACTTTTGTTAGGCTTTGAAGAATCAGAAGAGGGAAACATTTTCTATGATAACTATAATGTTAAAGATTTAGATATCCAAGCTATTAGAAGACAATTAGGAGTAGTTTTACAAAATGGTAGTCTAATATCAGGAGATATCTATTCTAATATTATAGGACCTCATAATTTAAGTGTAGATATTGCATGGGATGCAGCTCGAGCAGCAGGACTTGATAAAGATATAGAAGGCTTTCCAATGGGAATGCATACAATGATTGCAGAGGGAGGCGGCTCAATATCAGGTGGTCAAAAACAGAGAATATTAATTGCAAGAGCTTTAGTAAATAAACCTAGAGTAATTTATTTTGATGAAGCTACATCGGCTTTAGATAATAAAACACAATCAATAGTAACTGAAAGTTTAGATAGTTTACAAGCTACTAAAATAGTAGTAGCTCATAGATTAAGCACCATTATTAAAGCTGACAAGATATATGTTTTTGATAAAGGTGAATTAGTTGAAAACGGAAATTACGAAGAATTAATGGCTAAGAATGGTCTCTTTGCAGAACTAGCTAAAAGACAAATAGCTTAATTTTAAGGGGGAAAATAATATGACGAGAAGAGAAATATTAAAAACATTTGGAGCTAGTGGTGAAAATTTAAAAACTCTTTTAGAATATAACCAAAACAAGTTTGATCATTCGCCATACAGAAAAATGATAAAGGTTCCGCTTAAGGATGAGCTATTTGTTCGAGCTTGGCAAAATTATTACGATGAAAGTAAATCAAAAGGTGCATTTTTAGCTTTAAAAGAAAAAATTGCACAATTTAATTTTCCTATTAAAGAACATATAAGCAAAGATAAAAATTACTTAAAAGCTGTTAGAAAAGGAGATTTCAAATTATCAGATTCTTTAAATTTATATGACATAGAATTAACACTAGAACATACTCCTGCAGGATCTATTCCAATAATAATAGCAAAGAAAAGAGAAGATTTTGAAACTATTATTAGAGCTATAGGTTATAAAAATGAACCTGTATCTCTTCCTTCATCAATGGGTGCTATGACCTTTTCTGGATATAATAATTGGGATAGAATTAAAACTCTAAAAAAAGAATTTGAAAGTAAAAATAGATTAAAAGGAAAAAGGGATGAAGAATTTGAAAATATTCTTGATAAGCCTCAGCTTTATAAAGATACCTTTATTGTTTTAAGTGGTAATGAGTACAGCTCTCTATCTAATAGGGCTATAGGATTAGATAAGAGCAGTTGGATAGATATTTCAATAGAAATTAGAAAATATCATGAAATCACTCATTATTTTACTCATAGATTTTTTAAGAATATGAAAAACAATATAATTGATGAAATATTTTGTGATTATATGGGTATAGTAGGTGCTATCGATGAATTTAAATCAGAATGGTTATTAAAATTTTTAGGACTGGAAGGAGAAGATTATAGAAAAGGCGCTCGTTTGGAAAATTATGTCCCTAAAAGCTTTTCAAAAGAGAATTTTGAAATTTTATGCAAATTAACTCGATTAGCTATTTTAAATATAGCAAAATTTCATAAACAAAATTACAAAAATAATAAATATCAAATGCTCTTTACATTAAGTTATTTCACATTAGAAGAATTAGCAGCTGAAGATTCTCCAAAATTGTTAAATTTAAAGCTAAAGGAGGTAATTTCTAAATGGTCAGAATAATAATTTATTTACTTTTAACAAAAACAGCTTTTTCTATTAATTTAGAGCAAGCAATTAAGAACTTTAAAAATTCTAGTAAAGAGCTAGAAAATATAAAGATGGAAAAGGAAAACTTGTCTATAATTTATAGAGCTAAATATTTAGATAAATTGTTTAGCTTTGGAGTTTCGGTAACACCCGCATATTTTTATGACAGTATCTTAGCTTATAATCCTAATGGAGGTCCTGTAAATAATGTTACTACATGGGAAGATTACGTAGCAAATGAGGCTTCATTATCACTAATTCCTAGTTTTAATATACTTGGGATTAATTTTCAAGCTGATACTAGTATTTATAGAAGGAGACATGGAGAATTAGTAGATGATAATCAAGTAGAACAAAGATTTTTACTTTTAAATAATGTAGGTATGTCTGCTAATTTGAATGATATTTTCTATAAAAATGAAAAGGATTTTGCATTAAAACAAACGGAACTATCTAATAAACAAAAAGAAAATAATTTAGCTAAAGAGGAAAGAGCTAAAATTTCTGAATTAATAGATCTTTATACTCAAATAAAAGATAACGAGCGTGAAAAGGAATCCAAAGAGAGGTCCTTAATAGAATTAGAAAGAGAATACGAATATATAATTGATAAAGAGAGAGCAGGAAGCGCTTCTAAACTCGCAGGAAGACAACTATCTTTTGAAATAAAGAGATTAAAAAATGAGATTAATTCTTTAGCAATTACAATAAATACTTACAAGAAAGCTTTAAAAAATAAAATAGGTGATTTTGATTCTTTGGATAATATTGAGGATATTTTAATAAATGAAATTAAAATAGATGAAAGTAACTATAAAAATGCTTTACTGCAATTAGAGTTAGATAAAGAAATCTCATATATAATGAAAAGGAAAGTACAACCTAATTTTACTTTACAAGCTGCATATCGTATTCCAAGAGGAGCATATGATTATACCTATACAAGACCATTTGAAGATGAATATAAAAGATCAGATAGATTTGAGGTAGGTTTATCCTTTGATTGGAATTTAGGAGCTGATACTTACGAGCTTTCTGTTTATAGTAACAATATAGAGAATGATCAAAGAAATATTGAATTAGCCAAAGAAGAAATAGAATTAGCAAAAGTCCAACAAGAGAACATATTTAAAGATTATGAAAGCCAAATTAAAGTAAAAAGTGAATATGTAAAGTTTCTAATAGATGTAGTAGATACTAAAAGAGAAATGTACAAGGGAAGTTTAATTGATCTTCTAGAATATATGAAATATTATAACGAGTTAAAAAATCAAGAAATTGAACTATCAAAACTAAAAAATAAATTTAATAGTTTAAAAAGAAAAATTTTGCTTTTAACCAATAACTAAATTATACTTAATTATATCCAATTAATATAAGGGGGATTACATGAAAATATTAATGGTTATTTTTACACTTTTATTATCTAAATGTGGTACATCAGGAAATGGTACTTCAGAAAATAATAAAGTAAAACAACAGAAGATAGACGAGAAGAAAAAAATTAAAGAGCAAAGTGAAGAGCTGAGAAAGAATTCTGATGAGGGTGTTGGTGAAGATGAACTAGAACCTGAAGAAGAAATAGAACTTGAGAGATTAAAAGATCAAGAGAGATTATTAAAAGAAGTATCAGAAAAGGCAAGTCAAGAATTAGATCAAATGAATCAAAGTTTAAAAGCTTTTAATATTAGAATGAAAGGCTTTAATAAAGATAGTCAACAAGTAATTGACGAGATGGATATAAATCTATTAGATTTATACAAAAAGCCTGGTATCTTAATTGCTGGATCTTACGAGGTTAGTTATATTATACTAAACTTAGATGAAGAGTTTACAATTGAGAAGTTAGATGGAGCAGACAGACTTTTTAATAATGTTAAGGTAGAGAGAAATTCTAGCGATAACAATTATAAAATTATTCTTACAGGCAAATCTTCTGAAAGAACTGACTTAAAAGATTTACCTAAAAATTTAATTATTAAGATAAATGGGACAGAAATTCCATTTACTCTCTTCAAATTTACTTCAAAAACGTTGAAAGATTCTTCTTTACAAGACAAATACATTATAAAGAACTAGGCTTTATTTATATAAGGCCTTTTTTATTGCCTTTTTTAAGTGAGACATTACAATGAAATCACAAAATAAAAAGGGGTATAAAATGTTTAGAAATATTATTTTATTTTTATCTATACTGTTTTTTAATAATTGTGGAGATGTTATATTTAAAAGATATAATAGCTATAAAACACTAGAAAGAAATAGAAAAGAGCTTGAAAAAGAAAAAAATAAAACTAGAAAACAAAAAGAAAAGAACTTCTAGCTTCATTAAATAGATTCAATAGAGGTAAAGATTTTGAAAAACCCTTGGAAGAGTTAGAGAGAGTTGAACAAATTAGATGAACAAAAGAGAAGATTTGAAGAGACTGAAAGAAAATTTAAAAAAACAACGAATTTAAGTCCTAAAAGTGAAGTTAGGATTGAGAAGATAGAAAATTTTAATGAAGATATATAAGAAGTAACATCTTTTAAAATAGAAGAAAAAGATTAAGGAAATAACTTAATCTTTTTTCATGTAGATTTTAATAAATTTTTGAAAAATCTATTAATAAAAACACTCTTAATAGCTTTATGTTGACATTTCTTTCAAATAGGTTATATAATGTTATAAATATACTAATAGAGGTGAAAAGTGAAAACTAGAAAATTATTACTACTAATGTTATTAACAGGATGTTTTGGTAACAACGACGCAAAAGGAAAAGAAGAGAATAAAAGAAAAACCAATAACGAAGAGATAAAAAAAGAGGAAGACAAGAATAATAAAGAACCTAAAAATGTAATTGAATTTCAAAACAAGCTAAACAATATAACAAAGAAAGTAAATCAAAAATTAGAAAGGGTAAAGCGAATAAGTGCTGCAGAAGAGAAAAAATTCCATGAATCTTTGCTAGCTATACCAACTAACCCGCATAATAAAACAAAAGAAGTGTTTGAAAAATTGCTAAAGCAAGCTAAAAAGCTGAAAGAAGATGTAAAAGACTTTTTAGCTAAAAATGAAGCTTTTATAACTTTTAAGGGAGAAAAAGATCCTATATATTTATCAAAAGTTAGCTATGGAATTCTGTTTCCGGAGAAATTAGGATTAAAAAAGATTACTCT